>JBEBXZ010000297.1:0-3997 GCA_040391335.1 Dokdonella fugitiva
TCGCCGACGAGTTGCTGTACCGGGAACGCCAGTTCGAATTCGCACCGCCGGGCTTCTGCGAATGGGGCGCGCGGCCGCAGATCAAGGAATTCAGGTCGTGAGCGCGTATCCGCAATCGCTGGCGCGCAGCGTGCGCATGGCCGCGCGTGCGCTGGGCCGGCATGGCCTCGTGCATGCCTATGGACATTGCAGCGCGCGCATCGATGCGGCGTCGTTCCTGGTTTCGCCGTCGCGTCCACTCGGGCTGGTCGCATCCGGCGAGGAGTGCCAGGTCGTGCCGCTGGACGGCCCGCTGCCCGAGGGCGTGCTGCCGGAGGTACGCATCCATCGCGAGATCTATCGCCTGCGTCCCGACATCGGCGGCATCGCGCGAGTGCAGCCACCGAAAACGATGAGTCTCAGCGTGCTCGGCCGGACACCGGTCGCGCGGCATGGATTCGGCAGCTATTTCCATCCGCAGCCGCCGCTGTGGGATGACCCATTGCTGGTGCGTTCGGACGAGCAGGCGCGACGACTCGCCGCCGAACTGGGCGCGGCGCGCGCCATCGTGATGCGGGGCAACGGTGCGGTCACCGCCGGCGAGTCGCTGCAGGCTGCGACGGTCCTTGGCTGGTATCTGGAAGACGCCGCGCGCGTGGAACTGGATTGCCTTGCCGCCAGCCCGCATGCGCCGGCGACGCGCTTCAGCGACGAACAATCCGCACTGCGCGCGACCTGGAACGGGCGCCTGCTCGAACGCATGTGGGAATACCTGACTGCGGGTGACGTCGAGTCCATCGACTGATCCACTCGCGCCTCCACGCCTATCCCGCCGATGCATGCCTCGGCACCTGATTCCGGACCGAAAGGGGAAACCTCACGATGTTTTTGAAATCCACTTGTCACCGCCTGATCCTGTCGGTCGCGGTACTCGGCCTTACCGGCAATGCGCAGGCATCATCAAGCTGCGCCACGGCCGACGATGCCAAGGTTATCCAGCACTACTATGCACAGACCCGTCCCGGCGCACCGCCGCCCGCGGTGGCACGCCTGTTCCGCATGCCGGAGACGCGCGTGGTCAGCGCCCTGGATTCGAGCCAGGCTTACGGCGTGCGTTCGAATCGCCTGTTCTTCGATGAGGTTTGGAAGTCGGTCGATGCCTGGGGCAAGGACACGAAGATCGGCATCGTGTTCACCTCGGGCGGCATGCACGTCTGGAACTTCCCCAGCAAGGTGCCGCAGACCCAATCGACTTCCACGCCGATCTGGTACGACATGTATGCCGACGAGGGCGCCGGCGTGCACGGCCACATCACGCCGCAGGAAGTCGACCAGATCTGGGCACTCCAGTTGCCGACCAGGGAGGCGGGAAAATTCACGCGCATCCTCGGCTTCTATGACAAGGACGGTGCCCTGATCGTCGGCCTGTACGTGTCGGAGGGCGTCAAGGCCTTCGATCCGAAAGCCGTGGAAGGCTTCGAGCGCACGCGCGAACTATTGAAGGGCCAGCCACGCATCTGCGCGGGAGAGTGATCACAAGGGTACCCACGGTGCCGCTGGCAGCGTGCGCCGTGGGTGGCAGTGGCGGTCGGAGGCGTGCCGGTCAGCTGCGTTCGTCGCCGGCAGGATTCTCGAATGCGGCCACCGCCTTGCGCACTTCGTCGTAGGTGCGCATCAGGTGGTCGTGGGTGAGCCGACAGGCGCGCACGGCGTTGCGTTCCAGTGCCGCCTCGAAAATCGCTTCGTGTTCATCGTGCACGAAACGCTTGCCACGGGATGCGTTCAGCGAAACCCGGCGATAGCGTTCGGCCTGGTGATACAGCAGGTCCTGCAGCTTGATGAGCCAGGGTGAATCGCAGGCGGCGATCAGCGCATAGTGGAAGGAGCGATTGCATTCCTCCCAGGTTTCCAGCCGTTCCTGGGGCAGGGACGGATCGTAGCCGGGCATGCTTTCCTCGACTTCGCTCAGCGCCTTGAAAGCCACGCGCAAGCCGGCTTCCCATTCCGCATCGCCGCGCTCGATCGAAAGCCGCAGGGCCTCGGTCTCGATCAGGTTGCGCACGCGCGAAATGTCGTCGAGTTCGTCCAGCGATAGTGGCGCGACCCAGAAACCGCGCTGGTCCTCGGTCTTGACCAGTTGGTCCCCGACCAGTCGCACCAGCGCCTCGCGCAGCGGCGACATGCCGATCGCGTAGTGCTGGACCAGTGCTTCGAGCTTGAGTTTGCTGCCTGCCGTCAATTCGCCGTAGACGATGTCACGACGCAGGCGGTGGTAGGCGCGGCGCGCGAGCGTGCGTGCGGAAGAGGAAGAGGCGGTATGGGCATTCATGGATTGCTAGTTTGCGCCATGAATTTCGAAAATCAAAGGAGTGCACTTTGCCGGCGCCGAGATCGCTCCACAGAAATTTCGATAACTTCCGCTGCATCGCACAACGTAATTTCAATAACACATTGATTTTACTGAATTGGAAATGCGTTTCATTTGAAACAAGCGAACACGCGATTGCATATCGTCAGAAAATATCGTAATTCTTCTTGACATGCCGAAGACGCTTTGCTGTCATGAGGCCGCCGCTCCGTCGAATTTGTTGCGGCTCGCGATGATCCGGATGATCTGCCCGGATGTGCGGCGACATCAGTGGAAGAGGCGCGTGAGGGCGCCTGCAGAGAGAACCGGGAACCATCAGCGGACATTCCGGCAAGCCAATCAGATGTTGGGGGAGTGATGAAGAACAACAGAACAGGTGAGATTCGGAAATTCGCGGGTGGCATGTCGCTGCTGGCGCTGAGCATTGCCGGCGTCCTGCACGCGGAGGAGGCCGCGCAATCGCAGGCCCCCGCCAGCCTCGACGTGATCGTCGTGACCGGAACCAATATCCGCGGGGCGGAACCCGCGGGCAATGCCGTCCAGGTGATCAGCGAGGAACGCATCCGCGACAGCGGCAAGGCGACGATCGGTGAATTCCTGCGCGATCTGCCCGCGAACTTCGCCGGCGGCGTGGCCATGAGCGACAACGTGCAGGGCGGCCAGGACGCGAGCGTCGCGGGCTCCAACATGACCGGCGGCCAGGGCGTGAACCTGCGCGGCCTCGGTGCGCTGTCCACGCTGGTGCTGGTCAACGGGCGGCGCGTCGCCTCCTCCGGCCAGTACGGCGACTTCGTCGACATTTCCAATATTCCAACGAATGCCGTTTCGCACATCGAGATACTGCTCGATGGTGCGTCGGCGGTGTATGGCTCGGACGCGGTGGGTGGCGTCGTCAACATCCTGCTCAAGCGCAGCGATGATGGTGCGCGCACGAACGTGCGCGTCGGCACCAACACCCAGGGCGGCGGCACGCAATACCAACTGGGCCAGACCTGGGGCAGCACCTGGGATCGCGGCGGCGTGATCCTCGGCTACGAGTTCAACCGCCAGGAAAACGTGCTGGCGACCGATCGCGACATCTACAATGGCGGCGATTTCAGCGACCGCGGCGGCGTCAACTGGCGCGCTGCCAATGCGCGCGCCGGCAGTGCCGCGAACCTTTTCCCGGCCACCGCGGCGCCGAACGGCGCGGTCTCCTATCGCGTGCCGGGAGGGGCGGGCACCGGCCTGACGGCAGGCGACCTGATCGCCGTGACGGATGGCATCGGCAATACCTACAACGCCTGGGAACAGGTCGACATCCTCCCGCAGATGGATCGCCACAGCGCGTTCCTCGGCTTCGAGCAGGAAGTCGGCGACGCGACCTCGCTGTATGCGGACGTGCGCTATACGCGGCGTCGCGGCGAATACAACCAGGGCTACCTCGCGCTGTTCGGCAACATCCCGAACACCAGCCCGTACTTCATTCCCGGAGTCGCCAACAACTACGGCGTGCTGGTCGACGACCGCCCGCTGCGACGTGAAGTCGGCGTCAACAGCCTGGCCGCCTCGTTCGGCGCCGGTTTCGATCTCGGGGGCAGTTGGCGCGGCGAGGCCGCCTTGTCGTACAGCCGCGAGGACCAGACGCGCAATTCCGACGTGCAGCGCAAC
>JBEBXZ010000298.1:0-3989 GCA_040391335.1 Dokdonella fugitiva
ATGTGGTGCCCGGACGTTGACCCCCACCAAGGGCAGCGCTGGGATCCACGAAGTGTAGAAAAACGCAACTGGAAAAACAGAACGCCGGCAACTGGAGTTGCCGGCGTTCTGTTTTTGGATGCCTGGAAATGGCGGGCTACGGGCTCAGTTCACGCGATAGAAACTGTGCGCGCCAATCACGGCCAGCGGTTGGCCTTTGCGCCAGCTTGGCGTGGCGAATTCTTCGGCGACGAAATGGCTGGCCTCCGGTACCACGAACTTTCGCTTGTCACTCGGCAATTCCCACATTGCCATTGCGTGATCCGCGACCTGCCAGGCCTTTTGCCATGCATCGGGATTGCGCAGCATGTAGTTCTTGTTTGTCGTGGACAATGCGAATTGTCCCTTGGCGTTGACGACGCCGCAGACGTCGTTGCCCCAGCGTCCATTTTCCCGGCGCCGCATCGCGACTTCGGCGACAGCCGCCTGGCCGAGTTGCGACTCGCTGCGTGCCTCCAGGTAGACCATCGCTGCAAGGCAGGTCCGGTCCGCGTCGTGGGCAGGCAGCACGGATGCCAGCCAAAGTAGCCAAGCCAATTTCATGGTGCGGTATCTCCTGGAACGGGAGTCGCGCTTCCTGCACAGTCGTGGTGACCAACAGCGCCATCACATGCACGATCGAGCACGACCAAACATCCGCGCGCATGGGCTCACGGGTGTTCTGGAACGCAACGCGCGACAATCCCGGGGAAAATCAGGCCGGTGCCCGTTGCACATTCTTGCCACCGACCGGCGCGCACAAGCGCTGCATCGTGTCGTTACGGCTCCTGCGTCTGCCATTCGCGGCGGTCACGGGCCTGCGGCTGTATTTGTGTCAGTCGCGATGAGAAAGTTCATCGGCGCCGATGCTGGAATATCGTTGGCGGAAAACACGCCGCGATCTTCACGAAGCGGGGCGGAGGTTACGACATCGATCCGGACTTGTCACGAGTGCGGGGTCCTGAAGATGAATGCGACATTCAGGAAGCGGATTGCGCGACAAGTTCCGTACTGATCATGAATTCTTTTGTATTTATCGAATTAAGAATCTTATTTCATAAGTATTCTATTTCTTGAATCCATAGAATCCCGAGAGTTCCGCCCGGTTTCCCGCGTAGTCCTCGCTGCTGGCAGCGACAAAGCGGCTGATGCCGAGTTGCAGGAGCAGGTCCGCAAGTTGTGTTTCGTTGCCGAGCTTGAGCAATGCATCGCGCACCTTTGCCTGTACTTCGGCAGGAACTGCCGGGGAGGCGAGAACGGCCGGACCGGGAAAGTCGCGGGATTTCCTGATCGTGACGAGATTCGGATAACCACCAGCACCGATCATCCATGTGGGCATGATCGTGGCGCTTGCCTCACCGCTGAAAACCGTCTGTACGCTTTCGCGCCATGATGATGCGCTGGACAGGATCTTCGGCTGGTTGACAGGATTTGGGTAGAAATTCATCAGTAGCGCGTAGCCGAGGTTCGGCGCCGGCATCGTGACGATCGACTGGTCGATCAACGCGTCCGCATCCTTGCCTTCGAATTCCGCGTCGGCCAGTAGCGTATAGCTTGTCGGTTCTGCGGTACGTACCAGGGGGATGAACTGGCTGTTCGTGATGCGGTAGTCGGCGAAGTGTGCTTCGTCGTATGTGAAGTCCGTGCTGTCGGGTTTCAGGATGTCGCGCCAGTAAGCTGAATAGCTCGACGGCAGCACGAGTACGAAGGACTCGCCTGTTTCCTTGTCGAGATATTCCATCAACGGCTTGTAGATCTCGCGTGCGAGTTCCGGTGGATAGACCGGTTCCGGCGTGAACCGGTATTCGGCGGCGAAGGCGCCTGTGCACGCGCCTGACGCGCAAAGCGCGATGATGGCGCATGCAAGCTTCTGCTGAACGGATCCCGGATTTTTATTGATCATGGTGGTACCTCCCCTGTGTGCCCGCTATACCATGATCCGTGACCAGCCGCCAAGTCAGTCCACGGTGGAACCGGTTTGGGCCGAGGACATGATTTCGACAGGCGTCCCCGAGGCCAGCGTCAGGTTTCCGGCTGCAATCATCGATTCGGGCAGGATCGCCAGGGCGTCGCTGCCTGCAGCGCAACTTGCGGAATACAGGATCGTGCCGAGCGTGGTGTCCGCCTGATGGCTGACGATGGCGCTTCCGGGCGGGGGCGGTATGTCCCCGCGAATCAGCACACGATGGCAATGACGCTTGTTGCCACCGCGGTAATGCAGCCGGGCGACGATCTCCTGGCCCGGATAGCAACCCTTGTCGAGGCTGATCGCGCCCAGTCGCTGCAATCCGAGTGCCGGGGCGACGAACTGGCCAGCGGTTTCAGTTGAGATCCACGGCAGTTGCGCGGCGATGTCGGCGCGCGTCCATGCATCGACGGCCTCGTCGTCACCCGCTTCAAACGTGGACGCCAGATCGGGGGCGAGCAGGGCGCGCCGGGTTGGCGGGCCCGTGAGGTCCAGCGACCAGCCGCCGTGCTCATGGGATAGCCGTGCCGGCGATCGCGGTTCATCGTTGCTGTCCGCGTCGTACAGGTGCCAGCCGTGCATTTGCACGATCTGCAGCTTGGCGCGCATGACATAGCGCATCAACGGTACCGCCATTTCTTCGGCATTCCCCCGTGGTTGCCAGATCACGAGACGCTCGGGTTCCGGATGCAGCAGGGCAAAAACGTTGCGCGCGCGACCCTGTGCATCGAGCCATGCGCTCCATTGCCAGTCATCGACTGCCAGTGAGCGGACGTCGCTGCTGAACTGGGCGTGCGCGAATGCAACAGCATCGGGACCCGCGAGTTCAATGATTTCAGCGCTGGCAATACGGATCATCGGACAAAATCTCCGTTGGAAAGACCCACACGATGGGGTGTGTGGCCCGATAGCGCAAGAATGAGTGCCAGTTGTCAGAATGCTCCCTCGGCGTTAAGATTTTGCGGCTTAACATCCCAAGTCCAAGTCGATGAAAACTCCTGACGCACCAGTGATCGAGCCTGCTCCGCAGCCGGCGGAACTGGAGCGTCCGACGGAGTTGCCCGAGGAAATTGGCGGGCGTGCCGGTCCCGATCCTACGCGTTATGGCGATTGGGAAAAGAACGGACGCTGCATCGATTTCTGAGGGCTCGACAAGGGTTCAGAATTTCCAGGACGCCAGCCACAGGCGCGAGCACAAGGCCAGCCCCATGCCTCCAAACGTTCGACCGCTTTCACCCCACCTGCAGGTGTATCGCTGGCAGATCCAGATGGCCACTTCGATCCTGCATCGGGCCACGGGCGTCATTCTTGTCGTCGGCAGCTTGCTGATCGCCGCCGGCTTGATTTCGCTGGCTGCTGGTCCGGAAGCCTGGGCCTGCGTCAGCAGCGCCGCCGGCTCCTGGTTCGGCCTGCTGGTCCTGTTCGGCTGGACCTGGGCACTTGCCTATCACTGGATCAACGGCGTGCGCCATCTGCTCCAGGATGGTGGCCTTGGCTATTCGATCGAGCAATTCGTGCGCAATGGCTGGATCTCGGTGATCGGCAGCCTGCTGTTGACCGCTGCGGTCTGGGCATTCGTCATCGCCCGCGGAGGCATCGCATGAGCCACTTCGATCGTTTCCGTACACCGATCAAGAATGCACGCGGCCTCGGTTCGGCAAAGGACGGCGTGCATCATTTCGTCATCCAGCGCATCACCGCGATCGCCCTGTTGTTCCTCGCGATCTATTTTGTCGGTGTGATCGTCAGCCTTGCCGGCGCCGACTACGCCGCTGCACGTGCCGCTGTCGCGCATCCCTGCAATGCGGTGCTGCTCATTGCATTCCTGATTGCGATGTTCTGGCATGGCCAGCTCGGCATCCAGGTCATTATCGAAGACTATGTACACACGCCCTGGCTCGCGATTGCGTCGCAGCTCGTCGTGCGTTTCATCTGCGTCCTCGCTGCACTGGCGAGCGTGCTCGCCGTCGTTCGTATCGCATTGGGGGCCTGAAGCATGTCCGCT
>JBEBXZ010000299.1:0-3986 GCA_040391335.1 Dokdonella fugitiva
TACGTGGTTGAAAGCCGCCGGTGAAAGCCGCCGGGATGACAGGAGTGAAGACCTTCAAAGGCCCCCGCTCCTGGCTGAGGGTCCGGGCCAATCAGGTTTCCCGTTGAGACCGATTCAATCAGGCCCGGATTGTTGGCAGCGGAAATGCGTGCTCGTCACTGGAAGAGCCCGATTCCACCGGAAACGCACAAAAAAAAACCCGGCTTTCGCCGGGCCTTTTCCTGTCACTCAACCGAAACCAGTATTACTGGTTACCCACCGAAAGCTCGGTGCGGCGATTGCGTGCACGGCCTTCCTTGGTTTCGTTCGTGTCGACCGGCTTGCTCTCGCCGTAACCCCTGACGCCAGTGATCTGGCTCGAGCTCACGCCATGCGAGGTCAGGTAGTCATACACGATCTGAGCGCGGCGCTCCGACAGCTTCTGGTTGTAATCGTCGTTACCGATCGAATCGGTGTGGCCGTCGAGTTCAACGCGGACGCTCGGGTTGCGGTTCAGCACGTCAACTGCCTGATCGAGGATCGCGATCGAGTCAGCCGTCGGCTCCTGCAGCACCGGGTTGATGTTCGTCTCGCCGGTCTTCGGGCGATCGAACTTGAAGTTGACACCACGCAGATCAATCGTGATCGGCGTTTCGACCGGAGCTTCCGGAGCCACTTCCTGCGGCGGCGGCGGCGGAGGCGGGCTGGCCGGCTCTTCCTGCACTGCCGGAGCGCTGCCACCGAAACCGATGGTCAGGCCGATCGTGGCGATGCCGTCGACGAAGTGATTGTAGTCACCGGAGCCGAGGTACTGGCCGCGCAGGCTGTTGTTGTCCTTGTCGTAACGCGCTGCGAGTTCACCACGCAATGCGACGCGGTCGGAGAAGTTGTACTGCACGCCACCACCGACGGTAGCCATCGGATCCCAGCCGCCCTTCTGCACCGACTCGGAGTACGCGGCATGACGCAGGGCGCCGACGCCAGCGAGCACGTACGGACGCCAGGACGAACCCTGCTCACCGAAGAACCAGCGGCCGGTCACGCCGACGCTGACGCTTTCCCACTCGTGACCTGCGCGGAACGAGTTGTTCTTGAAGTCGGCATTGTTGATGCCGTACTCGATATCAACCGCGAGGTTCGGGTTGACCCACCAGCCGAGACCGATGCCGGTGTAGAGCGATTCCTTCGTGCCACGGTTGCTGTCGGGAACAACAGCGCCGACGCGCGGAGCGATGTACCACGCGCCGTCCTGTGCGCTCGCGACGGACACACCACCACCAATCAACGACACGGCGATCAGTGCACTCAAGGCCTTGTGTTTCATCATTGCAGACTCCTCTTTCTAGTTAGATCCATACCAACTGCCACAGTATGGCGCGTGACGCGGACACCCTGTTGCCGAGGATTTTACGCTACTTCACGGCGAAGAAAACATGATTTTAACAAAGTATCAACAAATCGTTCGGATCACGGCAAAACACATAACTCAATCATATCATAAGCTTACATAAAATCAACAATGAAAGGCAGGTTAAGCGGCGGCAATTTCATAACGCGAACCATTGCATCAGGCGATGAACAGGCAGGCGCTCGAAGTCTTCGGGGGCCGCGCTGGCGTCAAGAATCGTCCTGACACGCCCGGCCGGCAGATGCCCGCTGAGCGCGGCCTCGAATTTGGAGAGCAGCAGGGGAATGCCTTCTGCGCGACGCCTGCGATGGCCGACCGGATAGTCGATCGACACCTTGCCGGTCGTGCTTCCGTCGCTGAAGTACACCTGCAGCGAATTGCCGATATAGCGCTTGTCGGGGTCGAAGTAGTCGCGCGTGAACCGTGCGTTCTCGACGACCGTCATCTTGCCGCGCAGGACGTCGATGCGCGGATCGGCGGCGACCGCATCCGAATAGTCCTCGGCGACCAGGCGTCCGTAAATCAGCGGAATGGCGACCATGTACTGGATGCAATGGTCGCGATCCGCGTAGTTGGCGAGCGGACCGGTCTTGTCGATGATGCGCATGCCGGCCGCCTGGGTCTCGATGACGATGCGCTCGATCCGGTCGATCCTGCCGACCACCTGCGCATGCAACTGCATCGCGCATTCCACCGCTGTCTGCGCATGGAACTCCGCGGGATAGCTGATCTTCAGCAGCACGTTTTCCATGACGTAGCTGCCGAAAGGCCGCTCGAACTCGAACGGCTTTCCTTCGAAGGCGACGTCACTGAAGCCCCAGGTTGCCGCAGACAAGGCCGAGGGATAGCCGCCCACATCCCGGTCCACCGCATTGATGGCATGGATCACCGCCCGACGACAGGCATCGCCTGCGGCCCAGCTTTTGCGCGGACCCGTATTGGGTGCGTGGCGATAGGTTCGCAACGCGCCATTGTCGATCCAGCTATTGGAGATCGCATTGACGATCTGTTGCTTGCTGCCACCGAGCATCGCCGTCGCCACGGCCGTCGAGGCAAGACGAACGAGGATCACATGATCGAGACCGACGCGATTGAAACTGTTCTTCAGCGCGTAGCAGCCCTGGATCTCATGCGCCTTGATCGACCACGTCAACACATCGCGCACGCTCAACGGCGCGCCGCATTCGCGCTCGGCCTTGCGCGAGAGGTAGTCGGCAACCGACAGGATCGCGCCGAGATTGTCGGACGGATGCCCCCATTCGGCGGCAAGCCAGGTGTCGTTGAAATCGAGCCAGCGGATTTGCGTGCCGATCGCGAAAGCAGCCTGCGCGGGATCGAGTTCATGGCACGTACCGGGCACGCGTACGCCGCCCGGCAACAACGCGCCCGGCACGATCGGGCCGAGATGCTTGACGCATTCCGGAAACTTCATGGCCAGCATCGAAGTCGCCAGCGAGTCGAGCAACACATGGCGTGCCGTCACATAGGCTTCCGTCGAATCGATGACGTAATCGGCCACGTAATCGGCGATGTCCAGCATGGACTGATCGGGATCAGGCCGGACTGCCGAACGCGAATCGTGTGCAGGCATCGTGGTCTCCATCCTCGCCCCACGCATTGCGTGGCACCAGGATCCTACGCCTCTGCAACGAGTACGACGATATCCCGACGTCCGACGCCCGGTTGACAATCTGTTCCGCCTGTCGATCTCGATAACTTTCGGCGCCCACCCTATCTTTGAACGTCATGAGTGACGTCTTGCCGACGACGCGATTCGAGGATCCGATGATGGGCAACACCATTTTCCCCAGCCTTTTTATCTCGCATGGCTCCCCCATGCTGGCGATCGAGAACTCGCCAACAGGACGCTTTCTTGATGAGCTCGGCAATGCAATCGGTCGCCCGCGTGCGGTCGTGATCGCCTCCGCGCATTATGAGAGCCATGGGCCGGCGATCACGGTCAATCTGCAGCCATCGACGATCCATGATTTCGGCGGTTTCCCGCCCGAGCTGTACGCCCTGCATTATCCCGCCGCCGGCGATGTGCTGGTCGGCGAACGTGTCGCCACGCTGCTTCAGAATGCAGGCCTTGCCGTCCACGTGGATACCACTCGCGGCCTGGATCACGGCAGTTGGGTGCCGTTGCGCCGCATGTATCCCAAGGCCGACATTCCGGTCATCGCGCTCTCGGTTGATTCAGGCAAGGACGCCGCCTGGCACCATGCCGTCGGTCGCGCGCTGGCACCCTTGCGCGCCGAAGGCGTGCTCGTGATCGGCTCCGGTGGTTTCTCGCACAATCTGCGCGAACTGAACTGGCGCGACAGCGGGGCACCGCCGGTCGAGTGGATGACCCGCTTTACCGATCCCCTGCGTGATGCGCTGATAGAAGGCGATACGCAGACCGCACTCGACTGGAAACTGCTGCCGCAGGCGATGCGCAATCATCCAAGCCCGGAGCACCTGATGCCGTTGTACGTCGCGCTCGGTGCCGCAGGTGCAGTGCCGAAGGCGACGCTTCTGCACGATTCAGTGGAATTCGGCTCCCTCGCACTCGATGCTTTTTCTTTCGACGCCGCCGCCTGACCGGATTACCTGCGCG
>JBEBXZ010000300.1:0-3977 GCA_040391335.1 Dokdonella fugitiva
GCCCTCGGTGGCAGGGACCGGCGCTCGGCCCGTTGTGCGAGATGGGCGATCGGCAGGCTCAGGAACAGGTAGATCAGCGCCACGGTCAGATAGATCTCGGAGGTCAGGTAGGTTTCGCTGACCAGTGCCGTGGTCGACAGCGTTTCCGATGACGATCGCCGCAACTGGCGGTGTGCGCACTGGCGAAGCTCGTCGTAAAGCAAAGCGAACAGGCGGTCTCCCGCACGCTCGTCGCCGCGTTGCGCGGAATCCAGCAATCCGGTGACGCTGTCGTCGATCAAGAAGGTATTCCGGGACGGGGCGCGATCAGGCGCTGAGCATCGCCGGTGGCGGTTGTCGCCGTCAATCGCGATCGATTTCGCGGCGCAGTTCGGGGTCGGGATCGGTGATCCGCAGGAACAGGGAATTCGCTTCGCCGCGGTGGCGTTGCGCCGCCGCGGTGTTGCCGAGCGCACGTTGTACGCGGGCGAGTGCCGCCTGGGCGACGACCAGGCCGGAAACATCCGGCATGGGTTGTGCGCTACGTTCCTCGAGCACCTGTTCGGCTAGCGGTAGCGCCTGTGCGGCCTGTTTCAGGCCGAGCAGCGCATCGACCTCGATCAGTGCGAGCTGGCCGGCGCGTGCGTCGGGGCTCGTGCTGACCGCTTCCAGCATCGCCCTGGAGGCACGTATCTCTTCGAGAGCCTGTTCGGCCTGGCCGCTCCGCAGCAAGGCGATGGACAGGGTGCTGCGCGCGAAGGCGGCTTCCCGGCTGGCACCGAGAACCTGCCCGGCGATCGATACGGCAGTGCGCGCATGCTCGACTGCAGCAGCCGGATTGCCGCGGCGGAGCTCGAGTTGCGCCAGTGCGTTCTCATTGCTGAGCACCGCCGGGTGCTGTGTGCCGAGGATGGCGTGATGGGTCGCGAGTGCACCGCGCAGCAGCGGTTCCGCCTCGTCGTAGCGTCCCATGCGCATCAGGGCGACGGCGAGGTTGGCGGCCATCGTGGCGCTGACGGTCGTATCGGCCTGGTTGATGGCCTTCTGGATGTCGAGCGCTTCGCGCAGATACGTTTCGGCGTCGGCGTATCGTTGCTGGCTGGAGGCAAGGACCGCCAGCGAATTGAGCGTATTGCCGACATCGCCATGCTGGTTGCCGAGGGTCGCGCGCTGGATCGCGAGGGATTCCTCCAGCGCGGTCTTCGCCTCGTCGAGGCGACCCTGCTGGCGCAATGCACCGCCGAGCAGTTGCAGTGATTCGGCGACGCCGGGGTGCTGGTCGCCGAGGCGTTCACGCCGCGATGCGAGCGCCTTGCGGGTTTCCACCTCGGCTTCGGCAGGGCGCGATCTGCTCAGCAGCAGGACGGCATAGTCGTTCTGCATCTGTGCAACGCGCGTGTCGTGAGCGCCGTAAAGCGCCGAAGCGCTGGCGATCGCCTCGGCGAATGCCGCGTCCGCTTCATCGAAACGTCCGAGCCGGGTCAGCACGAGGCCCTCGATCTGCCGATCACGTGCATGATCGCCGCGCCCCGGCGCTCCGCGCTGGGCATCGATGCGCACGGCGTGCTGCACGTCTTCCAGCGCCTGCGCAAAGTCGCCTTCGCGTTCGCGCATCTGCGCGCGCTCGGAGTGGATGCGTGATTGCACATCGACGGGCACGTCGGCCGCGAGCACTTCCGCGAAGCGCGCGTGCGCGATATCGAAGTGCTGGTTCAGGCGCGAGACGATGCCGAGTTCGAGCGCCGTGCGCAGCCGCGCATCGTCGTCATTCGACCTTTTCGCAGTGGCGTAGGCTTCGTCGAGCAGAGCGCCGGCCTGCTCGAACTGGCCGAGCTGGCGATAGAGCACGCCGAGCGTCAGCAGCATTTCCCCGCGCAATCGTGGCTGGTCGCCGAGTTCGTTGCGGATGCGTTCGGCGCCTCGATCGAGCAGTTCGCGTGCGGTGACGCGTGCGCCTGCCGCGGTGTCGGGAGACGATTGTTCGAACACGCTGCTCAGGAAGGCCTGCGCCGAACGTGCGAGTCGCGCCTCATGCTCGGCGCGCTGCGCCTGCCACAAGGCGAGTGCCGCGCCGGTCAGCACGGCGAGCAGGGCAATGATGCCCAGCGAAGTGGCGATGCGGTGGCGATCGACGAAACGACGTAGTCGATAGCCGTTGCTGTCGGGACGGGCGAGGATCGGACGCCCATCGCGCCAGCGGCGCATGTCGTCGGCCAGCGCTTCGACGGTCGCATAGCGTCGCGATGGGTCGGCGTCGAGCGCGCGCGCGACGATGATGCCGGGATCCCCACGCAACAGGCGCGCTGGAATGGCGCGCGGCCCGGCGTCCGCCGCCTGTTCGCGCCCGGCGACGAGCAACGAGGCAGGACGACGCGATGTGGATTCGGTGATATCGCTCTAGCGCGTGCCGCACAGCAGTTCGAACAGAAGCAAGCCGAGTTGGTAGATATCCGTCGCTGTGCTTACCACGCCATCGGCGGTCCTCTGCTCGGGTGCGGCATAGGCAGGCGACAGGAAGCGCGACGCGGCGGCGGTGCGCTGGCTGTCCATGCCGCCTTCGATGACCTTGGCGATACCGAAATCGAGCAATTTCGGGTTGCCGTGCGCATCGACCAGCACGTTGCCGGGCTTGATGTCGCGGTGCACGATCAACTGGCGATGCGCGTACGCGACCGCTGCGCAGATCTGCAGGAACAACTCGATGCGCGCATCCAGCCCGGCCTGCGTGCGTTCGGACCACTGCGCGATCGAAACGCCGTCCACGAATTCCATGACGAGGTATGGACGTCCATCCTCCGCGATGCCGCCATCGAGCAGGCGCGCGATATTCGGCTGGTCGAGGCGCGAAAGGATTTGCCGTTCGCGGCGGAACCGCGCGAGCACTTCATTCGAATCCATGCCGCGCCGGATCAGCTTGAGCGCGCCACTTTGCACATAGCCATCGCCGCTGCGCTCGGCCAGGTAGACCGTGCCCATGCCGCCATGCCCGAGTTCGCGCACGAGGCGCCACGCCCCGAGCATGCTGCCGAGCGGCAGTGTTTCCTCGGTCGCCGCTGCAAGCCGTGTCGCTATGTCGGCGGCTGGTCGATCGAGCAGTACGCCGTCGCCGGTGTCGAGCATCCTGCGCACCTCACGCGTGAGCAATTCATCGCCCGCACATTCCTCGACCAGCAGGGACTCGCGCTGCTCCATCGGCAGGTCGACGACACGCCGCAGGATCGAGAAGATGCGTCGCTTTCGTTCGAGATCCATGCTGGCGGAGTTCGGGCGGAAAGAATGCGGAGCGTCGCATGTTGGCGACGGATGATCCATCGACGCCGCGGGCCTGCGCGGGTGGCGGCCCGCGGCGCGTGCCGGCGAAGCGGGCTACATCGGCACGAGTTCGACGCGTCGATTCTTCGCGCGTCCCGATTCGTCGCCGTTGCTGGCGACCGGTGCGAGATAGCTGACGCCATTCGCGGTCAGGCGGGTGCCGGCGATCGCGTATTGGGTGATCAGGGCCTCGCGCACGGCGGCAGCGCGACGACGCGAGAGATCGAAGTTCGCCTCGAGACCGCCCTGGTCATCGGTATGCCCGACGATATGCAGTTTCAGGTTGGGCTGGCTGTCGAGCAGCTTGGCGATCTCGTCGAGGGCCGCCCTGCTTTCGGTTTTGAGGCTGGCGCTGGCGGTGTCGAACAGGATGCCGTAGAGCGCGACGCGGCCGGTCTGCGCGATCGACGCTTCCATCTCGGAAGCGCTGACGCTGACCATGCTCTGCACGCGTTCCTTCGGCGTGACCAGCACGATGGCGACCGCGACCTGCTGCTGGAACCCGCCCTCCGCACAGTAGCCGCTGTTGATCTCCGGACGCCACGCGACGACACCCAATACGGCGCCGGTTGTCGCATTGTGCAGGGCGGCGTAGCGTTGTTCGGCACCCATGTTGCCGGCCGCGCAACTGGCCGGACTGACGTCCTCGAATGTCCATTCGTCGCTCGGCCAGATCCGGTTGAGCA
>JBEBXZ010000301.1:0-3956 GCA_040391335.1 Dokdonella fugitiva
GATCACGCGCAATTTGTAGCCGAGGTTCGGCAAGCCGGGCGAGCCGAATTTTACCGGCTTCAGGTCCAGCCCCGGCAGCAGGGTCAATACCGGCCAGCCGGTTTCCGTCTGCCAGTAGTTGTCGATCACCGGCTTGCCGAGCGCTTCGTTGATCCAGTTCGCCGTGGGCTCATCCAGCGGCTCGCCCGCAAGGAACAACCATTTCAACGCGGACAGGTCGTGCTTCCTCAACCAGGACGGATCCTGCTTTTTCAGGACACGAATGCCGGTCGGCGAGGAAAACATCGTGCGCACGCCGTACTTCTCGCAGAGACTCCACCAGATTCCCGGATCGGGATTGGTCGGAAGTCCCTCGTAGAGAATGGAGGTGGCGCCAGCGATGAGCGGTCCATACACGTTGTAGGAATGCCCGACCGCCCAGCCGACATCGGACGTCGAAAACATGACCTGTCCGGGACGGATGTCGTACACCGCCCACATCGACAACGCCATCGCCACCGCATAGCCCCCCACGTCACGCTGCACGCCTTTCGGCTTGCCCGTGGTTCCCGAGGTGTAGAGCAGATAGCTCGGCTCGCTCGATTCGAGCCATTCGATGGCGACCGCCTCACCTTCATGCTGCGCGCGCAAGGTCGCGTAATCTACATCGCGCCCCTCGACAACCGTTTATCCGAATGCCAGGCCACGATCGACGATCAGTACATGCGGCGGAGGCAGCGTTGCTTCAGCCAGCGCCTGATCGACCAGGGGTTTATAGGGAATGACCTTGCCCCCGCGCATGCCCGCATCGGCGGCGATCAGCAGCCTGGGCTTCGCATCGTCGATACGCAGCGCGAGGTTGTGGGCGGCGAATCCACCGAACACGACAGAGTGAACCGCACCGATGCGCGCGCAGGCCAGCATGGCGAATACCGCTTCTGCCATGTTCGGCATATAGATGACGACGCGATCGCCCTTGCCGATATCCAGTGACTTCAATACCGCGGCAAACGTGTTGACCTCGCGATAAAGCTCGCGATAGCTGATCTCGCGCGTGACGCTGGTTTCCGACGAGGCCGCCACCAGCGCAAGCTGGTCACCGCGCTCGGCAAGATGGCGATCCACCGCGTTGTAGCAAAGATTGGTCTGCCCACCGACGAACCAGCGGCGGAACGGAGGATTGGAGTAGTCGAGGATCTGCTGCGGCTGGACATGCCAATGGATCGCCTTCGCCTGTTCGGCCCAGAACGCTTCAGGCTCGTCGATCGATTGACGGTAGAAATCCTCGTAACGCATTGCTTGCACTCCAGTCTTCATCCACGGCTAGCGTAGGTGAATGGACTGGTCGCCGAACCCCGACCATGGTCTAGGGCAACGCTGATCCAGTGGCACAATCGTCATGGCGTTCAGAAGGCTCGCCGGCCGTGCTGCCATGCGAAGCAGGGCGCCGTTGCGGCGCGCAGCGAATCAAGTCTGCCGGGTTCGCTGGCCGGAGGTGATCCGGCCAGCGTTAACGCATCGCGCCGGGAGTGCGAGGTGATCGCCTCCGGACGCTTCACTCATGCAGCAATGATTTACTTCGTGGCGAAAAGGTGCTCGACCGCTGCCCGCTCTTCGCGCAGTTCCTTGTCGGTCGCATCGATGCGCGACTGCGAGAATTCGCTGATCGAAAGGCCCTGCACGATCTCGTACCTGCCGTTCCTGATGGTCACCGGATAACCGAAGATGACGCCCGGCTCGACGCCATAGGATCCATCCGACGGAATACCCATCGACACCCAGTCACCCTCAGCCGTGCCGAGCGTCCAGTCGCGCATGTGATCGATCGCCGCCGAAGCTGCGGACGCCGCCGACGACGCACCACGGGCCTTGATGATCGCCGCACCGCGCTGCTGCACGAGCGGGATGAAGGTATCGGCGTACCAGCCCTGATCGACCAGCGACAAGGCAGGCTTGCCCTTGACGGTGGTCTCGTGGATGTCCGGATATTGGGTCGAGCTGTGGTTGCCCCAGATCGTGACTTTCGCGATATCGGTATTCAGCGCACCGGTCTTCTCGGCCAGTTGGCTGATCGCACGGTTGTGGTCGAGACGAACCATCGCGGTGAAGCGGCCCGGATCGAGATCCGGCGCATTCTGCTGCGCGATCAGTGCATTCGTGTTGGCCGGATTGCCGACCACGAGCACGCGCACGTCACGCTTCGCGTGATCGTTGATCGCCTTGCCCTGCGGTCCGAAGATCGCGCCGTTGGCTTCGAGCAGGTCCTTGCGCTCCATGCCCGGGCCGCGCGGGCGTGCGCCGACGAGCAGCGCGTAATCGACGTCCTTGAACGCAACGTTCGGATCGTCGGTCGCAACCACGCCATGCAGCGTCGGGAACGCGCAATCGTTGAGTTCCATGACCACGCCGTTCAGCGACGGCAGCGCCGGCGTGATTTCGAGCAGGTGCAGAATCACCGGCTGGTCAGGACCGAGCATGTCGCCCGCGGCGATTCGGAACAACAGGGCATAGCCAATCTGGCCGGCGGCGCCGGTGACGGCAACACGGACGGGAGCTTTCATTGCATCAACCTCGCAAGGATGGGGGGAAAACAACTCGATTCAGTCGGAAGCGCCTGCCGGCATCAGGCCGGCCTCGGCCAACAGTTCGCGCGACCGGGCGGGCGAGTAGCCATGCACCTGCTGGTTGCCGACCAGCAGGATTGGTACGCCGCGCCCGCTGAGCAGCTCGTAGGCGCGCTGGCCATTCGCATTCGTCTCGACATCGATCTCTTCGAACACGACGCCCCACTCGTGCAGGCTGGAACGCAGCTTCTTGCAATAGCCGCACCACGCCGTCGACAACAGGACGACGGGTGCCGAACCCACTTCCGCACGCAGCGCGGTCTCGCTGACCTTCCCGGAACAGGCCATCAGGCCCGTGACCGCGATGGCCAGCAGCATCGTTTGCAGCGCGCGAAGAAAACGCATCAGCTCAACTCGGCGAAGAATTCCTGGAAACGCTGCAGGCCCGGCGCGAGTTGTGCGGTCGGACAGGTATAGGAAATGCGCAGGGCCTGCGGATCACCGAACGCACTGCCCGGCACGCAGGCGACGCCCTTGGCTTCGAGCAAGGCATTGCAGAAATCGACATCGTTGCTGATGATTTTTCCGTTGTGCGACTTGCCGAACGCGCACGACACGTTCGGGAATGCGTAGAACGCACCCTGCGGACGCGGGCAGACCACGCCCGGAATCGCAGTCAGCGCGGCGTAAACCTGATCGCGCTTGGCCGAGAATTCGGCACACCTGGTTTCCGGCACGTCCTGCGGACCGTTCAATGCGGCGACCGCGGCGGCATTGACCATCTCCGGCAGGTTCGTGATGTGGTTCGAATTCAAAGTGACCATCGCCTGCGCCACGACTTCCGGCGCCGCGACAAAACCGACACGCCAGCCCGGCATGCCATAGGTCTTGGACAGCGAGTCGACCTGGATCACGCGATCACGCAACTCGGGACGCGCATTGACGAAGTTGTGGTAGCCCACGCCGTCGAACACCATGCGGTTGTAGATGTCGTCGCAGATGATCCAGACATCCGGATGCCTGACCAGCACGTCGGCCAGCGCCGCGATCTCGTCCTTGGTATAGACCATGCCGGTCGGATTCGACGGATTGTTGAACAGGAAAACCTTCGCGCCCGGCAAGGCGGCATCGAGCTGCGCTGGCGTGAGCTTATAGTTCTGCGCGGCGGAGCACGGCAGCAGGCGGGGCTCGGCCTCGAGGATCTCGGCGATATCCAGATACGTCGTCCAGTACGGCACCGGGAACACCATCACGTCGCCCGGATTGAGCAGCGCTTCGCCGAGGTTATACAGCACGTGCTTGGCGCCGACACCGGTGGCGATGTTCTTGCGCGTGTAACCGCTCAGGCCGCCCTGCTCGAGATGCGCGATGAACGCATCGAGCAACGCATCCGGACCGCGATTGGAGCCGTAT
>JBEBXZ010000302.1:0-3937 GCA_040391335.1 Dokdonella fugitiva
CGCGATCCTCGCGACTCCGGCGCCAGCGTTCCTGCTCGATGGCGTGGATGGCTCGACCCTGGTGTTCCTGGTCACCGCATTCATCAACAGTCCGCGCAACACCGGAAGCATGCGCAGCGAATTGCTGATGGACATCCTCGCTCGCCTGCGCGCCGACGGCATTGCACTGACCTCGCCGCAGGACATCAATCTCGCGACGCGCAAGGCGCGCCCCGCGGATACGTCCGAAGAACTGCGCGTCCACCCAGGACCCGGGGCGACGCCGCTGCGGGATTGACGACTGAACTGGCAAGAATTCGCTGTCGGCACGGACGCCGCAGCCGATTTTCCGCTCATCCCAGCAGGTGATGCCACATCGGCAGCGTCACCATTGAAAACACGATGCCGTAACCGATCAAGGCAGCGGCAAGCTCCGGTGCCAGACCCGCCATCGCCAGCAAGGCGCCCGACGTCACCATCGGCGGCATCGCCGTCATGTACACCGCGACACGGCGCAGATCGTCGGGCAATCCAAAAATCTGGCTCAGCCCGAGGGCAAGCAGCGGCATCAGCACCAGCTTGGCGAGCAGACCGATCACCAACGGCAATCGGTACTGGCGCGGCAGACGAAAGCGCAACTGCATGCCCAGCGCGAGCACGACGATCGGCAACAGCGCATCGGCAAGCAGACGCAGGCACCGTGCCAGCTCGAGCGGAGGCTCGGCGGGCATGATGGTCACCGCCACGATCATGGCGATGAATGGCGGAAACGAGACGATGCGCCGCGCGATCGCGAAGAGCGTCGGGCGCTCTCCTCCGGCGTACAGCGCGACCACGGTCAATCCGTAGGTGACGAGAATGACGAAACTGCCGAGCTGGTCGTAGACCACGGCGTACTGCAGCGCTCCCGCGCCGGCGAGCACGGGTATCAGCGAGAAGCCGATGAACGAGGTGTTGCCGAGTGGTATCTGCATAAGCAGGTTGGCCGTGCTGCCGCGATCCCAGCGCAGCCACTTCGCCAACGGCAGGATCATCGCGACCGTCACGAGCAAGACCACCCAGGGAATGCCGATCAGCCCGATCAGTCCACTCTCGAACTGCAGCTTCGGCAAATACAGAAGTATCGCCGCCGGCAGGCAGACGTAGAGCACCACCAGATTCAGCGAATCCGGCGCGTTCTCCGCAACGATACCGCGCCAGCGCAGCACGCGCCCGACGGCCAGCAGCACGAGGATGAAAGCAAAAACGGGAATGACCGACATCGGGACGCGAACAGACAGGAAAATTCAGGCACTACGCTACCAGACCACAACGCGATGCGCCGAAGACGGCAGCGCACCGTGCGCTAAGATCCGTGGTCCCCGAGTCCATCGCACACACGCCATGCCGACGACTGAAACCCGTTCCATTCCACGATCAGGCGTGCTGATCGTCGGCAGCTACGTGCAGGATCATGTCTGGCTCACCGATCGGTTCCCGCGCGTCGGCGAAACGCGCCGGGCCCTCGGTTTCAGCACCGGGCCGGGCGGCAAGGGTTTCAACCAGGCGGTGGCCTGTGCGCGCCAGCGCGGCACGGTCACTTTCATCGGCGCGATCGGTGAGGATGCGCTCGGTGCCTCGGCGCAGGAATTCGCGCGGCGCGAGGGCATCGCGACGCACTGGCTGCAACGCAGCGATGTACCGACTGCGGCGGCCGGAATCATCGTCGATCGCGATGGCGCGAACCAGATCATGGTCAACCTGGCGGCCAACGAGCGGCTCGACGTGGACTTCCTGCGCGCGCAGCAGGCGTGTTTCGGCAATGCGGGCGTGCTGCTCGTGCAACTCGAGAACAATCTCGACGCGATCCATTGCGCACTCGGGCTGGGGCGTGAACACGGGATGCTCTGCGTATTGAATCCGGCGCCGGTGCATCCCGATCTCGATCGCGCCATGCTCGCCCGCTGCGATCTGCTGACGCCGAACGAGACCGAGTTCTCGTTGCTGCTGGCACAATTCACCGAAGAACGCCTGCCCGCCGAAGCGGTAGCCGCGACCGACGATGCCGAACTGCACCGGCTATGCCGCCTGCTCGGCGGGATGAGCCTCGTCATCACGCTCGGCGCGGCGGGATGCTTCGTCTCGCACGCTGCGCAGGGACGCCTCGCCGACGCATCACCGTGCTATCGCGTGGCCGCCGAGAAGGTCGTGGCGATCGACACCACCGGTGCCGGCGATGCGTTCAATGGCGCGCTCGTGGCGGCCCTCTCGCGTCATCCCGGGAAACCGTTGCGCGATGCCATCGTGCATGCGGGCCGGGTGGCCGCGCTGAGCACCGAGAGCATCGGCGCCGCCGCGGCGATGCCGATGCTGGATCAGGTTACCGCGCGCTTTGCTCAGTCGAAGGATGACTTGAACAACGCATCGTAGTTCTGCTTCCACCAGACCAGCAGTTCCTGCAAGGCGATCGGCGCGTTCTGCGCCGGCGAGGCCCCGGCCTGATTGCTGGTATTGATGCCGTGGCAACCATCGCAGACGCGGATCTCGCCGGGCTGCGCCGAAATCCAGTAGCGCTCGCGCACGACCGGCGTGCCGTCCGCGCGCGTGCTTTGCCACGACATGGCGCGTCGCGCAGGCACCAGCGCGGCAAGCGATCCATCCGCGGCAATCTTCACCGAACCTGCCGGTGCGCCCGGGGTCGGTGGCATGGCACGCAAGGCCGCCAGTTCATGCATCGGCTGGGCAAGTACGCGGCGCCCCTGAGTGGGTGCAGCGATACCGCCGATACCGCGGATCTGGTCACCCTGCATGAACTGCATCCACGCGATGTCGTAAACGGCGCCACCAGCGCCGACCGTCTGCGTTCCACCCGGCACGCGCAGATTGAACGGCTGCTGGCGATCGGCGCGATCGCGCGTCGTCGCATTGCGCGTGACCATCAGCGCGAGCTGGTTCAGCGCGAGAAACCGGCGGAATTCCGCCTGGTCGACATCCGCTTGCGCAAACGCCTGCATCTCCGGCGCCTCGAGCACGCTGCCGGGAACCGGCGGCACCGGGCGCGCTCGCACTTCGACTGGCGACAGTTCCCACAGCGGGCCGTTGTAGCTGACCAGCACGTCGGGATCGTAGTAGCTGATCGACTTGCTGATGCCTGCGCTTCCGGTCAGTTCGCCGCCCGTACTCGGTCGCAGCATGCCGCCGACCACCTCCAGCTGGCGCAGGCGGAACTGATAGCGCGGCTGTGGATTCGCGCGCGTCCCCGCGTTGCCCGCGCTGCGCGGATCAGCACTGTGCGAGGCGATGATCTGGCCATCGGACAATGGCAGCGGGTGCCGGTAGTGGCCGGTGAAGTCCGCGGGCGGCGCACCGCCGTCATAGGTGCCACGCGTGCTGCGCGGCGTCAGGTAGCTGACGCTGATCGTATCCGCCGTGCGCGATGGCGGTGCGGTGAGCGCGACGATCTGGCCGGAGGCATGCGTGTAGAACTCCGGCGCGTCGATCGCCAGATAGCGCCCGGCCACGAGCGGATCCTCGGCCATCTGCAGCCAGTTCTCGATGCTGTTCGGATTGGCCCGTCCTGCGGGATTGAATTCGACGAGATTCGCGTCGCCGGAAAAGCTGCGGTTGAAATAGTTGACCAGTTCATGCCGGCCGATGTGGTTGAGCGTCTCCTCGCCGGTGCCGTCCTGGTTGATCATCCACGGGAAGAAATGGTTGATCGTGTGGCCGTATGCGGCACCGACGTCGTAGCGCGGTTCCGGGAACACTTCGTCGGTGTTCGCGAGTTTCGCGGCATCGGCCGCTTCCGAGGCCCAGTTGAAGTTGCCGTAGCTGCCGGCTTCGGCCTGCTGGTCGCGCTGCAGATGATCCCAGCGCGTGAAGATGACGCGGCCAAAACTGTCGACCTGCGGCGTGAAGGAACCCGATGGCGAATGCTGCAGCAGGTTCAGGCCACCATTCGGCGAAAGCTTCCACAAAC
>JBEBXZ010000303.1:0-3930 GCA_040391335.1 Dokdonella fugitiva
GCCATGCGTGAGCACGACCTTGTCGAAGCGCTCCCAGGTTTCGGGGTCGCGAACGAGCGAAACGAATGGGGCAAGCCCGGTCCCGGTCGACAGCAGGTACAGATTCCTTGCGGGCTTCAGGTCATGCAGCAACAACGTGCCGGTCGGCTTGCTGCCGATCAGGATCTCGTCGCCGACCTGCAGGTGTTGCAGGCGCGAGGTCAACGGGCCGTTCGGCACCTTGATGCTGAAGAACTCGAGCTGCTCTTCGTAGTTCGCGCTGGCAATGCTGTAGGCGCGCAGCAAGGGTCGGCCGTCGACCATCAGGCCGATCATGATGAACTGGCCGTTCTCGAAACGCAGGCCGGCATCACGCGTCGTCGTGAAACTGAAAAGGAAATCGTTCCAGTGTCGAACGCTGAGTACGCGCTCGGTATTGAAAGCTGCCACGGGATTCACCTGTCGATAAACGGCGGAATGCGAGCGATGCCGCACATGCGTGCATTGTCGATCGCTTCAGTTCGGGACGAATTGGCGCGGATCAAGAAGGCGGGCGAATCGGCGCGCAGGAATGCGGCGGATTGTCGCTGGCGGCGCCGAAGCGCATGCGTATTTCCGTGTCCGCCCACTGCACGGAGCAGCAGGCGGACGATGGTTCAGTCAAACATTCAGACCAGTGCTTTTGCGGCGTCGACGGCGTGCTCGGCGGTAATGCCGAAATGACGATACAGGGCATCCGCGGGTGCCGACGCACCGAACGTGTCGAGACCGATGACCGCGCCATCGAGGCCGACATACTTGCGCCAGAAATCGGTGATGCCGGCTTCGATCGCAACACGCTTGCGGCACCATGACGGCAGCACGCCTTCACGATATTCGACGGGCTGCGCATCGAATACGTTGCTGCATGGCATCGAGACGACACGGGCGGCCACGCCCTGGTCGGCCAGGATGCGCATCGCCTGCATCGCCACTTCCACTTCGGAGCCGGTCGCGATCAGGATCACGTCGAACCGGGTGCTGGCCGGATCGGAAAGCACGTAGCCGCCACGCGCGATATCGGCCACCTGTTCGCCGGAACGCAGCTGATGGGCGAGATTCTGGCGCGAGAAGATCAGGCACGACGGGCCGTTTTCGCGCTCGATCGCACGCTTCCACGAGACCGCCGACTCGACCGCATCGCAGGGACGCCAGACATGGTTGTTCGGGATGTAGCGCAGGCTGGCCAGATGCTCGACCGGCTGGTGCGTCGGGCCATCTTCGCCGAGGCCGATCGAATCATGCGTGTAGACATGGATCGCACGCGTCGGGATCAGCGCGCTCATGCGCACGGCATTGCGTGCGTAATCGGAGAACACGAGGAAGGTCGCATCGTACGGAATGAATCCGCCGTGCAGGGCGAGTCCGTTTGCAATCGCGCTCATGCCGAATTCGCGTACGCCGTAGTAGACGTAGTTCGCGTTCGCGTCGCTCGAGTTGACGTCTTTCGAACCTTTCCAGATCGTCAGGTTGGATCCGGCAAGGTCAGCCGAGCCACCGATCAGTTCCGGCAACAGCGGGCCATACGCATCCAGCGCCATCTGCGACGCCTTGCGCGAAGCGACGACCGGACCTTCGCTTTGCAGCCTGGCGATCCAGGCATCCGCATTGGCGGCGAAGTCTTCGGGAAGCGCGCCGGACTGGCGACGCGTGAACTCGGCGGCCAGCTGCGGATGCGCGGCGCGATAGCGATCAAACAAGGCGTTCCACTCGGCCTCGCGCGCCTGACCCGAGGCCTGCGCATTCCATCCCGCGTAGATGTCCTGCGGAATCTCGAATGCGGCGTGTTCCCAACCGAGTTGCGCGCGCGCGGCAACGATCTCGTCCTTGCCGAGCGGTGCACCATGCGAGGATTCCTTGCCCTGCTTGTTCGGCGACCCGAAGCCGATGATCGTGCGTGCGCAGATCAGGCTCGGGCGATCGGTGACTTTCGCCGCTTCGTTCATCGCGGCCTTGATCGCATCGGGATCGTGGCCATCGACGCCGCGCACGACATGCCAGCCATAGGCTTCGAAGCGCGCCGCCGTAACGTCGCTGAACCAGCCATGCACTTCGCCATCGATCGAGATGCCGTTGTCATCCCAGATCGCGGTGAGCTTGCCAAGCTTGAGCGTACCGGCCAGCGACGACGCCTCGTGCGAGATGCCTTCCATCAGGCAGCCATCGCCAAGGAAGACGATCGTGTTGTGATCGACCACGTCGAAACCAGGTCGATTGAAACGTGCGGCCAGCACCTTCTCAGCGAGCGCCATGCCAACCGCATTGGCCAGCCCCTGGCCGAGCGGACCGGTCGTCGTCTCGACGCCCGGCGTTTCGCTGTACTCGGGATGCCCTGCCGTCTTCGAATGCAACTGGCGGAAGCGCTTCAACTCGTCGATCGGCAGCGCGTAGCCGCTCAGGTGCAGCAACGAATACAGCAGCATCGAGCCATGTCCGTTCGATAGAACGAAGCGATCGCGGTTGGCCCACTTCGGGTTCGACGGGTTGTGGCGCAGGAAATCGTTCCAGACCACCTCGGCGATATCGGCCATGCCCATCGGCATGCCCGGATGACCCGATTTCGCGGCTTCGACCGCGTCCATGGCCAGCGCGCGGATCGCGTTGGCGAGTTGTTTACGGCTCGACATTGTTCAGACTCGGCTGGGAATTGCGGTCGGCCCGGAACGGGACCGCTGAGGGCGCGCATTGTCGCCGATACGGCACGCGTTGTCTTTTGATCCGCGGCCGACGGGGAGCAGCGCGATCCAGACAGGGGGCAAAAAGGCATCGATTGCCGCCAGCCCCGATGGGGACTAGCATGCGCCGCGGGAGCAGAACCGGTTTCATCACCCTGGGGGCGAGGAATGAAGCGTCAAGCTTGGGGATACGCTGGCTTATTCGGCCTGGTGGCCGCGGCCGGAACTGTGGAAGCGGCTGACTTCGCCGGTGGAGGGCTCGGGGCGATTCCCGACAACAACCCGACCGGCATCAACATCACCTTCAATGTCTCCGGGTTCACGCAACCCGTTGCGCAGGTCCGCCTGCGCCTGGGGCTGACCCACACCTATGTCGGCGACGTGCGGGCGACCCTGACCTCGCCTTCCGGCACGGCGCGACTCGTCGTCTTCTCCCGACTCGGAAACCGTGCAACGACCGGGATCGGCGCGTCGTCGAACTTCTCGGGAACCTACCAGTTCGATGACGCGGGCACCGACCTTTGGGCCACGATCACACCGCTTTCCACCGATGGCATCGTGCCCGGCGGAAGCTATCGGCCGAGCACCGCGGGCGTCACGAGCGTCGAGGGGATCCGCAATGACCACGGCGGCTGCTCGACCTCGTTTGCGGGCGCGTTCGGCGGCCTGGCCCCCGCGGACACGAATGGCACCTGGACACTCAATATCGCCGACGTGGTGGCCAGCGACCAAGGCTCGGTCACGAGCGCCTTGCTCGGCATACTCGACGGCAGCGATGCCCTATACCGGTCCGGCTTCGATCCCGCGGCGATCGGCACGTGCAAGCTCGCCTGGCTGGACCTGACCGGATCGGGCCGCAGCAGCTACGTGGTCGTGCGCAATACCGGAGGCGGTGCCGGGGGTGCGGTCACGTGGTTCGTCCAGGACAACAATTCCTTGACGGGCGGTGCGACAACGAGCTTCGGGCTGGGCATCTCGTCGGATTTCTTCGTGACGGGCGACTGGGATGGCGACGGAATCGGCGATGCGGCGATCTGGCGCCCGGGCAATCCCGGCCAGTTCATCATCCGTCCGTCAAGCCGTCCCACGCGCCTGATCACCCAGCCGTTCGGGCAGACCGGGGACGATCCGCGGCACGACGGCGACTACGACGGCGATCGTCGTACTGATTTTGCCGTGTACCGCGCGGGCGCCGCCTCGGGCGACGCATCGAGAACTGTCATCAAGCTCAGCGGTG
>JBEBXZ010000304.1:0-3922 GCA_040391335.1 Dokdonella fugitiva
CTGGCGGGCGCGCAGGGTTCGCTGGGTGATCTCGCGATGCGCACGGGACGCAACGCGGACGCGCTCGCGGCCTACCGCGCGCTGGCCGTGATGCAGCCGGACGACGTCGAGGTATGGGCGCATCTGCTGGCCGCGCAGTTCGTCGCCGGACAGCGTGCGGCGGGCCTCGGCGAAGCACTCGGCAACGCGCAGAAGCATCCGCGGGATCCGATGTTTGCGGAAATCGCGGTGCGCGCCGCGAGCACCTGTCCTGCAGCGACGGCGGACCAGAAAAAGAAGGCTCTGGCCGATGGGCAGGCACTGTACCGGTCCGCACCGCAGGACTCGGCGCAGTTCGGCGAATCCTATGCGCTGGCCCTGGCCGCCAATGGAAAATGGGAAGATGCGGCGCAGACCCAGGGTGCTTCGGTATTCGTCGCACTGAGCGCGGGCGACCAGGTGGCAGTCGAGCAATACCAGGAGTTCTACAAGCGCTTCCAGGCCAGGCAACTGCCGACCAGACCGTGGGCCGATTCGCATCCGCTGATCAAGCCACACCGCCCGCTGATCGGCAGCCCGGCACTGCCCGCACCGGCTGCTCCGCCGCCCGCGAAGTAGGTCTTTGCATTGCCTCGCCCGCCTGTCTCGTCCACGATGCAGGCGGGAGGACAGCGATGCGCACGAAGGGGACGCGGTTTCGGCGAGAACGGATCGGCGGCGCACGCCGCTGGCGCTACTGCATTGCGCGCCGGCGATCGGCTGTCGGATGTTTCGCGGATCGCCTGCAGACCGACCTCGGTGCGGCGGGCGTCGCCGAATCGGTAGGCCTCGCGCTCGGCGTGGTACTCGATGAGCTGCTGGCCAACGTCATCATGCACGCACGCGATGCACGCGGCCCGGTGCATCTGCGCTTGCGGCATTGCAAAGGTGTGCTGGTCGCGCGCCTGCGGCATGCCGCGGCACCGTTCGATCCGACCCGTGCGGACGCGCCGGATGCGCCCGCATCACTGGTTGAAGCACAGGTTGGCGGTGTCGGCCTGGCGCTCGTGCGCGCGATGACCAGCGAGTTCCTTTACCGGCATCGGCGCGGTGAAAACCACATCCGGCTGACGATGGTCACCGACAGCGCGGCGCTTTCCGCAGGGGAATCCTGACAGTCCGTGCGTGTCGTGCACCTGGCGCGGCGCGCGGGCGCGGATGCGTTGCCCTAGATGCCCCGACCGATCGCGCGATGGCCGATATCGCGGCGATAGAAAGCGCCGTCGAAATGCAGCTTGCGGATCGCGGCATAGGCGTTCTCACGGGCCGCTGCGAAATCCTTGCCGAGCGCGCAAACGGTCAACACGCGGCCGCCGGCGGTCACGATCCTGCCATCAACCTGTTGCGTGCCGGCATGGAATACTTTCGTATCGCGGTCGGCATCGAGATCCAGGCCATCGATCGGATCGCCGCTGCGCACCTTGCCGGGATAGCCGTGGGCGGCCATCACGACGCCGATCGCCGGACGCGGATCCCATGCGACGTTCGTGCGGTCGAGGCGTCCGTCGAGCGCCGCCTCGATCAGGTCGACCAGGTCCGATTCGAGTCGCAGCATGATCGGCTGCGTTTCAGGATCGCCGAAGCGCACGTTGAACTCGATGACCTTCGGCGCGCCGTCGCGATCGATCATCAGGCCGGCATAGAGGAAACCGATGAACGGCGCGCCCTCCGCCGCCATGCCGGCCAAAGTCGGCGCGATCACTTCGTCGAGGATGCGGCGTTCCACTGCAGGCGTCACCACCGGCGCGGGAGAATAGGCGCCCATGCCTCCGGTATTCGGTCCGGTATCGGCATCGCCGACGCGCTTGTGGTCCTGGCTGGTCGCCATTGGCAAGGCGTGGTTGCCGTCGGCGATCACGATGTAGCTGGCTTCCTCGCCATCGAGGAACTCCTCGATCACCACGCTGGCCGAGGCATCGCCGAATGAGTGCGCGCCGAGCATGTCATGCAGCGCGAGTTCGGCATCGCCGAGCGTGAGCGCGACGACGACGCCCTTGCCCGCGGCCAGTCCATCGGCCTTGATGACGATCGGCGCACCGTGCTTGCGCACATGGGCGAGCGCGCGTTCCAGATCGGTGAACACCGCGTAGCGTGCGGTCGGGATGTTGTGGCGCGCCAGGAAGTCCTTGGCGAACGCCTTCGAACCTTCGAGTTGCGCGGCGACGCGGCGAGGTCCGAAGCAGGCCAGTCCGGCTGCGCGGAAGCGATCGACGATGCCGAGCACCAGCGGCGTTTCCGGTCCAATCACGGTGAGTTCGATCTTCTCGTCCTGTGCGAATTGCAGCAGCGCGTCGATATCGGTCACCGCGATCGGTACGTTGCGCACGCGCGGTTCACGGGCCGTGCCGGCATTGCCGGGGGCGACGATCACTTCGCTGACACGCGACGAACGCGCGAGCTTCCACGCCAGCGCGTGCTCGCGACCACCCGAACCAACGACCAGTACCTTCATTCGTGTTCCTGCGTTTGCGTTGCGCGATTGCGGCGGCGTTGCGCCTGCATCAGTGGCGGAAGTGGCGCACGCCGGTGAATACCATTGCCAAGTCGTGCTCGTCCGCCGCGGCGATGACTTCGCTGTCGCGCATCGAGCCGCCCGGCTGGATCACCGCGCGGATGCCAACGGCCGCTGCGGCATCGATGCCGTCGCGGAACGGGAAGAACGCATCCGAGGCCATGACGCTGCCGGGAATCGTCAGGTTCGCTTCCTCGGCCTTGATCGCGGCGATCCTTGCGCTGATCACGCGGCTCATCTGGCCGGCGCCGATGCCGATCGTGCGGCTTTCGCGGGCATACACGATCGCATTCGACTTCACATACATCGCGACATGCCAGGCGAACAACAGGTCGCGCAACTCGTCGGCGTTCGGTACGCGCCTGGAAACGACCTTGAGGTCGCTCAGCATCAAGGTATCGCGGTCGGCATCCTGCGCCAGCATGCCGCCGGCAATGCGTTTGTAGTCGATGGTCTGCGCCTGCTGTTCCGGCCACACGCCGGTGGCCAGCACGCGCACGTTCGGCTTCTTCGCGAATTCGGCCAGTGCCGCGTCGTCGACTTCCGGCGCGATCACGACTTCGACGAACTGGCGCTCGAGGATCAGGCGCGCGGTCTCCGCATCGAGGCGATGATTGAACGCGATGATGCCGCCGAATGCGGAAACCGGATCGCAGGCGTAGGCCTGCTCGTAGGCTTCGCGCGCACTGGCGCCGAGCGCGACGCCGCAGGGATTGGCGTGCTTGACGATCACGCAGGCCGGCGTGCGCTGGAATGCCTTCACGCATTCGAGCGCGGCATCGGCATCGGCGAGATTGTTGTATGACAGCTCCTTGCCGGCGAGCACGCGCGCGGTGGCGATGGTGCCGCCCGTATTGCCGCTTTCGACATACAGGGCCGCGGCCTGGTGCGGATTCTCGCCGTAGCGCAGCACCTGTTTGCGCCGATAGGCCAGGTGCAGGCTCGGTGCGAACGGCTCGCTGCTTTCATTCTGCGCGCGCGCGCCAAGCCAGCTGGCGACGCGCCCATCGTAGGTTGCGGTGTGCGCATAGGCCTTGGCGGCGAGACGCCGCCGCATCTCGATCGTCGTGCCACCGTGCGAGAGTGCTTCGAGCACTTCCGCATAGTCGGCCGGATCGACGACGACGATGACGTGTTCGTGATTTTTCGCCGCTGCGCGCAACATGGCCGGGCCGCCGATATCGATGTTCTCGATGCCTTCGGCGAGGCTGCAATCCGGCTTCGCGGTGGCCGCTTCGAACGGATACAGGTTGACCACGAGCAGGTCGATCGGCGTGATGCCATGCGTGGCCATCACCGCATCGTCGATCCCGCGTCGCCCAAGCAGGCCGCCGTGCACGAGCGGATGCAGCGTCTTCACGCGGCCATCCATCATTTCCGGAAAGCCGGTCA
>JBEBXZ010000305.1:0-3913 GCA_040391335.1 Dokdonella fugitiva
CTCGTCGTGCCGCCAGCCACGCCCCTCTCCCCCGGCTGGCGGCACGCTCGAGAAGCCTCGACGAGCCTGATCGATGTCCACGAATTTCAATCTCTCCGCATGGGCATTGCGCAATCAGGCGCTCGTGCTGTATTCGATCATCCTGCTCGGCCTGATCGGCGTGTTCTCGTATCGCGGACTCGGCCAGGCCGAGGACCCGCCGTTCACGTTCAAGGTCATGGTCGTGCAGACCCAGTGGCCGGGCGCGACCGCGGTCGAAGTCGCCGACAAGGTGACCGAGACGATCGAGAAGAAGCTGCAGGAAATCCCCGAACTCGACTACCTGCGCAGCTATTCGCGTCCCGGCGAATCGCAGGTGTTCTTCGTGGTCAAGGATTCGATCGCTCCGGGTCGCGTTCCGGACGTCTGGTATCAGGTCCGCAAGAAAATCGCCGACGTGCGCTACAGCCTGCCCGCCGACATCCGCGGCCCGTTCTTCAACGACGAGTTCGGCGACACCTTCGGCAACATCTATGCACTCACCGGCGACGGCTTCGACTTCGGCGACCTGCGCGACTACGCCGAGCGCATCAAGCTCGACCTGTTGCGCGTGCCGAACGTCGCCAAGATCGAACTGATCGGCCGCCAGGATCCGAAGATCTACGTCGAGGCCTCGAATGCGAAGCTGGCGATGCTCGGCGTCAGTTTCGCCGAGTTGCAGCGCACGCTCGAAACGCAGAACGCGATCGCGCCGGCCGGCAGTTTCGAGACGGCGACCGATCGCATCTACCTGCGCACCACCGGCGCGCTCGATTCGGTCGCGGCGATCCGCGAATTGTCGATCCGCGGCAGCAACGGACGCCTGTTCCGGCTCGGCGACATCGCCGAGGTCAAGCGCGACTTCGTCGATCCGCCGCAGCCGCGCATGCGCTACGAGGGCCAGGAAACGATCGGCATCGCGGTGTCGATGCGCAGCGGCGGCGACATCATCGCGCTCGGCCACGATCTCGAAGCGGCGACCGCGAAGATCGGCCAGTCACTGCCGCTGGGCCTCGATCTGCACAAGGTGTCCGATCAGCCCGCCGCCGTGCGCGCCTCGGTCGGCGAGTTCGTGCGCACCCTGGCCGAAGCCGTGCTGATCGTGCTGCTGGTCAGCTTCTTCTCGCTCGGCCTGCGCAGCGGCTTCGTCGTCGCGGTGTCCATACCGCTGGTGCTGGCGATGACCTTCGCGGCCATGCACTACTTCGGTATCGGCCTGCACAAGATCTCGCTCGGCGCGCTCGTGCTCGGCCTCGGCCTGCTCGTCGACGATGCGATCATCGCGGTCGAGATGATGGCGATCAAGATGGAACAAGGCATGGATCGCGTCAGTGCCGCCGCCTTCGCCTATACCTCGACCGCCTTCCCGATGCTGACCGGCACCCTGATCACCGCCGCCGGCTTCCTGCCGATCGCCACCGCGAAATCGGGCACCGGCGAATACACGCGCGCGATCTTCGAGGTGGTCACGATCGCCTTGCTGCTGTCGTGGATCGCGGCGGTCGTGTTCATCCCGTATCTCGGCTACAAGCTGCTGCCGGATCCGCATGCCGGACGCCGACAGCCTGCAGCTGGCACGTTCGCGGCGCGCACGCCCGCCTGGCGCGCGCATTTGCCGAGTTGGCTCGGTGGCCTCGACCAGCGCAACCACGCGACGGCGGGCGATCCGTATGCGACGCCGTTCTATCGCCGGTTCCGCGCGCTGGTGGAATGGTGCGTGAGCCATCGCCGCATCGTGATCGGCACCACGGTGCTGGTGTTCGCCTTGTCGATCTTCGGATTCCGCTTCGTCCAGCAGCAGTTCTTCCCTGATTCGACGCGTCCGGAACTGCTGGTCGATCTGAAACTGGCGGAAGGTTCCTCGCTCAATGCGACCGAGGCACAAGTGAAGAAGCTCGAGGCCTGGCTCGCGAAAAGGGGCGAACTCGAGAACTACGTCAGCTATGTCGGCACTGGTTCGCCACGCTTCTACCTGCCGCTCGACCAGCAATTGCCGCAGGCCAGCTTCGCGCAGTTCGTCCTGCTGACGCACAGCACCACCGAGCGCGAGGCCCTGCGCAAGGATCTGCTGGGCTTGTTCGAGCAGGATTTCCCCGAGTTGCGCGCGCGCGTCGTGCGCCTCGAGAATGGCCCTCCGGTCGGTTATCCCCTGCAATTCCGCGTCTCCGGCCCGGATCTGGCCGAAGTGCGCGCACTCGCACGCAGGCTCGCCGACGCCGTGCGCACGAACGCGCATGTGCGCAACGTCAATCTCGACTGGGAAGAACCGAGCAAGGTCATCCGCCTGGCCATCGATCAGGATCGGGCGCGCGTGCTCGGCATCAGCTCGCAGGAGGTCGCGACCTTCCTGCAGAGTTCGTTGAATGGGGCGCCGATCGCCACCTATCGCGAACGCGACCAGTTGATCGGCGTGCTGTTGCGCGGCACCAGCGACGAACGCGCACGTCTGAGCTTGCTGGAAAACCTGTCGGTGCCGACCACCTCGGGCAGGAACGTGCCGCTCGGGCACATCGCCACGCTGGAGTACGGCTTCGAGGAAGGCATCATCTGGCGCCGCAACCGCCTGCCGACCGTGACCGTGCGCGCCGATGTCGATGGCGCCCTGCTGCCGGCCAGCGTGACCGCGCAGATCATGCCGACGGTCGAAGCGCTGCGCGCGACGATTGCGGCGGAATACCACGTCGAGATCGGCGGCGCGGTCGAGGAATCGGCCAAGGGCCAGCGTTCGGTGAACGCCGGCTTCCCGTTGTTCCTGGTCGTCGTGTTCAGCGTGCTCATGCTGCAGCTGCGAAGCTTCCAGCGCGTGTTGATGGTGGTGCTGACCGCACCACTCGGACTGATCGGCGTGGTGCTGTTCCTGCTCGTGTTTCGCGTGCCGTTCGGCTTCGTGGCGATGCTCGGCACCATCGCGCTGTTCGGCATGATCATGCGCAACTCGGTGATCCTGGTCGACCAGATCGAGCATGACATCAGCGAAGGTCATCGACCGTGGGACGCGGTGATCGACGCCACGGTGCGCCGCTTCCGGCCGATCGTGCTGACCGCGGCGGCGGCGATCCTGGCCATGATCCCGCTCTCGCGCAGCGCCTTCTTCGGCCCGATGGCAGTGGCCATCATGGGCGGCCTGACCGTCGCCACGGCCTTGACCCTGCTGTTCCTGCCCGCGCTCTACGCGGCGTGGTTCCGCATCCGGCGCGACACGCCGCCTGCCAGCGAAACGACGGGTCGCAAAAAACCTGAACCGGAAGGTTGAATAAACCGCTCGTCGTCTGCACGTATCCAACGCTGAACGCGATACCAAAAGAAAAGAGAGGATGTCATGGGTGATGCTGCACTGAATCTGGCCTTTCCGGCCGCACCGATCGGCCCGGCCTGGCCCTTCAGGCTCGCACAACAGGCATTTGCCGCATTGCTCGAGGAAAGCCGCCGGCACAGCGGTTTCCGGGTCGGCGCGCACCGCGCCAACGCGCGCAATGCACTGTCCGCACTGTCCGTGGACGACCGCGGACCGCTCGAACGCTGGCTCACCCTGCAACTGGTGACCACGGAGGCCGCCGAAGCGACCGACAGCCTCGGCGTGCTGGCGACGGTCGATGCGCTGCTTGCCGCAGCCGTTCGCGCGCAGCTGCCACGCTGTGTCGCGCACCTCGATCGGCCTTCGCCCGATCTGCATGCCGCAGCCTGAGCGATGACTTCCGGCACCTTGGCAGGCATGCCGTGGGCGGCGAAGGTAGATTGCCGCCCTCCGGCAGACCTTCTATGCTTTTGCGTCTTTTTCCTCGCGATGCGGATTGAATGATGTCCATGAACCTTGAGCTGGCCCGCGACAACATGGTCGAGAACCAGATTCGTCCCTGGGAAGTGCTCGATGCCCGCGTGCTTGAAGTGCTCGGAC
>JBEBXZ010000306.1:0-3890 GCA_040391335.1 Dokdonella fugitiva
CGCGTGCCGCTATCGGACTCGCTGCACTGACATCCCGCATTGCTGGCGCCCCGCTGCGCCAGCCATTCGATCGCACCTCAAGTCCCGCGACGACCCTCCCGTCGTTTTCCCGGAGCGCCACCGTGCCGACCCCGATCCAGATCACGCTGCACCGCGCATCGCATGACCTCGAGGTTGGTTTCGATGATGGCAACGCGTTCCGCCTGCCCGCCGAGTACCTGCGCGTGCATTCGCCCAGCGCGGAAGTGCAGGGCCACGGACCTGGTCAGCGCGTGCTCGTGGCCGGCAAGAAGGATGTCAACATCGATGACGTCGTGCCGGTCGGCAACTATGCGGTGCTGCTGAAATTCAGCGATGGCCACCAGACCGGCATCTTCTCGTGGGAAGTGCTGCACGAACTGGGCCGCAACCAGGCGACGCACTGGGAAGCCTATCTCAAGGCGCTCGCGGAGGCCGGCCGTTCACGCCACGCCTGATGGGCGGCGCTTCACCATCCACCGCCCCCTCCGCCGCCGCCGCCTCCTCCGGATGAGCCACCGCCGCTGCTGCCCGACGACGAGCCGGGCGGCGACGACGACGAGCTGATCGCACCGCTCAGCGACGATCCGAGCGAGCTGCCGAAACCTGCGGCGTCGAAGGCCTTGCTGTTCGAAGCGTGATACCAGGTCATGCCCGCGGCGGCGGCCGCAACGGCAGCCGGTCCGATGGCGGCAGCCAGCTGATCGCCCCAGGTCCTCTCGACATCGAGCGCCAGCGCATAAGGCAGCAGGCGCTGGTACTCGTCGATATTCATCGGCGGTGCCTTGGCGCGTGCCAGATCGTCGCGCTCGGCGACACCGAGATACAGACGCAGGCCCTCGATCTGGTCGAGCAACTTGCGCCCGGCCACGGTCGGTGCACGCATCCAGCGCGCGAACGGCATCTGCACGGCGGCGATCGAGGCAACAAGGGCGGCAAACAGCAGGCTCGTCGCCTGGGCGAGGAAACCCATCGCCACGGTGCTGGCCAGCACGAGAACGGCGGCACCGATGACCACCCCGGTCACGCCCACGCCGTCGCGCCGGCGATCGACGATCACGCCAAGCAGCCCGGCGCTCACCCAGCCCAGGATGGTCACCCCAACCGTCGGAATGATCGCCGATTTATCGACCGGCAGTGGATCCACCACGAAGGCCGCAATGATGGCGGCCACGCCAATCACGAAGCCAAGGCAACCGATGCCATCGTTGCGACGGAAGTTGGCTTTGGCGAATGTCTTGTCGAGGAAGGAGGCGTGCTCGCGGCGAGCCTTGCCGATGACTGCATGCTGGGCGTTGTCGAGCTTGAGCGTCTCGCGTGCGCCGAGCAGCTGGTCGTGGACGAGGCGAGCGGATTCGGAAACCGGATGCGAGGCACCGGCTACGCGTTCGAGCGTATAGCTCGAATCACTCTGGCGAATGCGCACGGCGCCACGCACGCCGAGTTCGACGAGATCGGCCGCGAAGCAGCGATCGTCGTAAGCCATCTTGCGCACATAGCGCGCGGCCGCTGGCGAGAGGCCGGCGGGTGGATCGTAGTGCGGCATGATCACGCCGCCCGGCGGATCGCGGCCGACGCGGCGCCATTGCGCATAGAGGAAACCGACCAGCAGCAACAGGCCGAGCGCGAGCACGGCTTCGCGCCGGTTGTCGTGGGCGAACCAGTCGAGGCTCTGCGCAAGACCGGGTTCGACGACGATACCTTTTGGAAAACTGACCACAACCGTCAAACCATTCTGCGGTGCCAGCGGAGCGCGCGCCTCGATCGTCGCGCGCCCATTGGCATCGACCGCGGCCGTGTAGCCGCGCGCGGTCGAACCCTGTGCGCCGGTATAGCCCTCGACCGTGACCTGATCGGGCGTGACCTGGCCCGGCAAGGCAACCGCGGCGCTCGCGTGGTCGATGACGAAGTCCCAGCCGTTGCCGGTGACGTTCCAGTACAGCTCGTCGTGATCGTCGAAGAAACCGAGCTGGCGCGCGCTGCGATAACGGAACACGTAACGGTGCTCGCCCGCGGCGAGAAACTTTTCCGCATCCCCGAAATAGGTGCGCACGCCGTTTGCCAGCCGCTCGACGTGCCATGGCTCGGGCTCGCCATCGCGCGTGACATCGAGCGGCTCGAAGATCACATTGACGCGACGGCCGTAGCGGTCGCGATAGGCAGTCGGGAAGTCGCGATAGATGCCACGGCGAATGCGCGCGCCTTGCGCGTTCACGCGAATCGTCTCGCTCACGATCATCGTCGCATCGGCGGCGATCTCGATCTCGCTGTGGAAGTCGAGGATGCGCTCGTCGGCGCGTGCATTCGCGACGCCCGGCATCAGTGCCAGCAGGAGCAGGATTCCGCGCATCGAATTCATGGCATCGCCACCTCGACTGGATCACGCTGCATCGGCGCTTCGAAGAATTCGGCAGCATGAAAGCCGGTCACGCGCGCGACGACCAGATCCGGGAAATGCTCGATGCGCGTGTTCAGTTGGCGGACCGCACCGTTGTAGAACCGCCGCGCGTATTGCAGGTGATCCTCGATCGCGACGAGATCACGCTGCAGCTGCAGGAAGTTCTCGCTGGCCTTGAGATCGGGGTAGCTCTCGCGCAGCGCGAGCAGGCGCGTGATCTGTCCGCCGAGCTCGTCCTCAAGGCGCGCGCGATCCGGCAGCCGCAACGCCGCTCCGGCACGCGTGCGCAACTCTGCAATTGTGGCCAGCGTCGCGCGTTCGTAGCCCGCATATCCCTGCACGGCGGCGACCAGTTGCGGCGTCAGGTCGTGTCGGCGCATGAGCTGCACGTCGACGTCGCTCCACGCCGCGCGGACCTGGTTGCGATCGGCCACGAGCCGGTTGAAGAGCGTGGTGAAACCGCCCAGCATGACCAGCAAGGCAATCACTCCCGCGATCAGCATCGGCAAATCCTCCCCGTATCGGCGCCATCTTCGCACGAAGAAAAGCCAGCTGGATGAAGCATCACGTACTTCCGCCGTGCGCGCAGACAGTGCGGGAAGCCGGTTGCGCGGCCCCCGCGCAACGGATGCCAATGCTCAGGGCCGGCTTTCGGCGGATCCGACCGGCGGTGATTTCAACTGGCGTGCCAGCCAGTTTTCGATCGTGTGATAGACATGCTTGCGCATGGCCGGTGTCGACATGCCGTGCTTGCCACCCGGATAGGTCATCAGGTCGAACTGCACGCCACGCTCCTGCAGTTCCGCCATCAGTTTGGTCGAATTGGAGAACAGCACATTGTCATCCGCCATGCCATGGATCAGCAGCAAGGGCGCAGTCAGACCATCGAGCCAGGCAAACGGCGCGCTGCGGATATAGCCAGCCGGGTTGTCCTTGGGCGTCGACAGGTAGCGTTCGGTGTAGTGCGTGTCGTACAGCGACCAATCGGTGACCGGCGCCACCGACACGCCGGCAGCGATCTCGCTCGAGGCCTTGGCCAGCAGCATCGTCGTCATGTAGCCGCCGTAGCTCCAGCCGAACACACCGATGCGCTGGCCATCGACCCACGGCTGCTGCTTGAGCCAGCGGATGCCGCTCAGCTGGTCCTCGACTTCGGCCTGGCCGAGCTGGCGGTGGATCGCATCGGAGAACTGCCGCCCGCGCCGTGCCATGCCGCGATTGTCGAGCGTGAAGACGACATAGCCCTGCTGCGCCATGTACTGGTTGAAATGATCGCCCCAGGCACGCTGCACGCGCTGCACCCCGGGTCCGCCGTAGTAGAAATTGAAAACCGGATACTTTTTCTTTTCCGCATCGTCTGCGTCGTCGAAACCGGCCGGCTTGTACAGCCGGTAGTGCAGGGTCTGGCCATCGTCGGCTTCCAGGGTGCCGAACTCCGGCTCGATCAGCGCCGAGCGGAACGGTGCATACGGAT
>JBEBXZ010000307.1:0-3886 GCA_040391335.1 Dokdonella fugitiva
TCCATCGAATCGCTGCGCACGAGCGGCGTGTCTGCAGAGCAGGGCGGCGGAAAAGCTTCTCGCCAGGGTGAACGCGAATGCGCGGGCGCCAGCCTGCAGCGTGATCGGATCAGTGACGCAATGTTGTCGCCACGACACGGCCGCCGCGAGTGCTGCGCGCACGGCGCCGATCGCCGCGGAAAGGCTTCCGTCCATATCGGTCGCGTGCGCTTCCGCAAGCAGGTCGTGTGCGGCCCGCACCAGAGGATCGATGCCGGCGCTTTCGATGGCCCGCAGGCAATCGAGCGCGAGCACATTGGTCGTGCCTTCCCAGATCGGATAGACCTGCGCATCACGCAACAACTGGGGGATGCCGGTGTTCTCGATGTAGCCGGCGCCGCCGAAGGCTTCGCAGGTTTCGGATGCGATGCCGACGGCGAGTCGTGCGGTCCACAACTTGAGCAGCGGAGTCAGCACGCGCAGCACCGCGCGTTCGTCCGCATCGGCGATCGCGCATTCGTTGCGGCCGAGCAGGTGCGCAACGTGGAACACGAACTGGAACGCGGCTTCGAAGCGTGCCTGCATGTCGGCCAGCGTGGCGACGTGCAATGGGTGGTCGATCAGCGCCTGTCCGAAGGCGCGTCGTTGATGCGCATAGGCGGTTGCCAGCGCGATGCAACGTCGCATCGTCGCCAGTGCGCAGACGGAATTCCAGGTGCGCGTGACATTCAGCATGGGCGCGATCATGCGCACGCCATGATCGAGCCCGCCGACCGGCGTGGCGAGTGTGCCATCGAGATGGATTTCGGCGGTCGCCAGTTCGCGCGTGCCGAGCTTGTCCTTGAGGCGATCGACGCGGATGCCGTTCCATCGCCCGTCCGCATCGTGGGTTTCCAGGTAGAACATCGCCAACGCGCTGGAACCGGGTGTGTCGTTCGGACGTGCGAGGGTCAGGGCCATATGGCCGATGACGGCCGAGGTGAACCATTTGCGTCCGTACAATCGCCACTGGCCGCTTTCGTCACGGCGCGCCGTGGTTTCGCTGTTGCCGACGTCCGAACCGCCGATCGTCTCGGTCATCCATTGCCCGGACAACCACAGTCCGGCGGGATCACGCGAAAGCAGGCGCGGCAGCGCCCGTGCGACCAGTTCCGCATTGCCAGAGACCTTGAGGGCAGTCGCGGCGCCGTCGGTCATGGCCAGCGGGCAGGTATAGAACTCGCTCGCCACGTGGTACAGGTAGACGCGGGCGAACTGGTCGCAGCGCGCGTACTCCCCGTACTGGGGTTCGTGGCCAGCCGCGACCAGGCCGAAACCCGCGCTCATCGCCGCGCCTTGCTGCCACACGGGCGTCGATTCGATGCGGTCGATGCGTTCGCCCCAGGCATCCCATCGGGTCAGTACGGGTGTGCTCGCGCTGCGCGAGCGTGCGTCGCGCCATGCCTGTGCGGCGTGCCGGCCCAGTGCATCGAGATCCGTTCCGATCGCGCCGAGCATGGCCGGCGGCAACGCGTGCGCGAGCCAGGAGCGCAGGACGCGATCCGTCGAGTACTGGTTGGCCAGTGCCGGTGCGGGCTGGATGAATCCCATGGGGCGAATTATAGACCGCTGCGCGATCCGCCATTGATCAGTACCGGCTGCAACGAATCCTCATCGCCGCCACGCAGATGCGGCGAGCCATCGCGCGCATGAGTCGTTCAGCGCTTCCCCGCCTTGCGGGAAATACTGCCGAGAGCGCCGATCAGCACGACACAGAGCGTGACTTCGATCAGCGCAGGCAGGCGTACCTCCGGGATCGACCAGGCCGCGACCACGCCGTGGCAGAAATAGGCGAGGCTGATGATGCCGACCCACAGCAACGCGCGCTTCACGCTTCGGCGCAGCGCGAGCAACGGCAGCAGCAATGGCGGCAGGGTCAGCAACAGCGCCAGTCCCGCATTGTCGTTGGCTGGCGGTGCCAGCCACAGGTACCAGGCAAGCTGCAGCACGATCAGCGCAAACCACGCCGCAAGGCCGAGGCGAGTCGGGTTCATCCGCCGTGCTCCAGGCGCCTTGCGACTTCGGCGACGCGACGACCGAGCGCACGCGCGAGGACGCGTTCGTCATCACTCAGGGCGTTGTCGCCCTGCAGGCCGGCGACATGGCTTGCGCCGTACGGCGAACCGCCGGTGACTGTCCGGTTGAGCGCGGGCTCCGTGTACGGCACGCCGACGATCAACATGCCGTGATGCAGCAGTGGCAGCATCATGCTGAGCAAGGTGCTTTCCTGTCCGCCGTGCATCGTGCTGGTCGAGGTGAACACCGCGGCCGGCTTGCCGGCGAGCGTGCCCGAAGCCCACTCCGCCGATGTCGAATCGAGGAAGTGCTTGAGCGGTGCAGCCATGTTGCCGAAGCGCGTCGGGCTGCCGAGGATCATCGCGCTGCATTCGCGCAGATCCGCGAGGCTGGCATACGGTGCGCCTTCCCCGGGTACGGGCGGTTGGGCATTTTCGGTCAGCGGCGCCACGGGTGGCACGCTGCGCACGCGGGCCTGCATGCCATCGACTTCCTCGATGCCTCGCGCGACCAGCCGCGCGAGCTGCGCGACCTTGCCGGTGCGACTGTAGTAGAGAACCAGCACTTCGCTCATCGACGACTCGTTTCCTTGGAGGCGGCGCAGGCGCGTCGCATCCGATGACATGACGCGCAACCCGACTGGCGCTGCGCAAAGCGGGAAGCATAGCCGACCTGTCGGGACGAACCGGAGCCTTGCGTGCCGTTTGGCCTGACCCGCCCGCTACGTTACGCTCGGCGCATGGCCCTTCCCAAGTTTGCCACGCTATCGCACGTCCACGAGCGCCGGATCGCATTCCTGCGGTTTACGGTGAGGCGCTTCATCGAGGATCGCTGCCTGCAGACAGCCGGTGCCTTGGCCTATACGAGCCTGTTTGCGCTCGTGCCGCTGACTGCCGCGATCCTCGGCATACTCGCGGCGTTCCCTGTGTTCGCCGAATGGCGCGACCAGCTGACGGGATTTGTGTTTCGCAATTTCGTACCGGCGGCCGGCGACGTCGTCCAGGGCTATCTGACCGAGTTCGCGGCGAACGCCAGCAAGGCGACCGCGATCGGCATCCTCGTCCTGCTGTTCAGCGCGGTCTCGCTGATGATGAGCATCGAGGACGCGTTCAACCGGATCTGGCGCGTCACGACCGATCGACGCGCGGCGGCGCGCTTCGTCATCTACTGGACCGCACTGAGCCTCGGGCCGCTGCTCGTCGTCGCGGCGCTTGCGATCAGCTCGTATGTATTCGCCTTGCCGTTCATCGACGCCGCCGCCACCCAGTTCTCGCTCAAGGCCCGCGTCCTCTCGGTGCTGCCATTCCTGATCGTCTGGAGCGCCCTGATCGCCGGATACATGGTGATTCCGAACCGCAGTGTGCGCCTGCGCGATGCGGCGATCGGCGCCTTCATCGCCGCCGCCCTGTTCGAGACGGCGAAGCGCGGCTTCGCGTGGTATGCCACGGGCCTTGCCAGCTATGAGCAGGTGTATGGCGCGCTTTCGATCGTGCCGATCTTCATCCTGTGGATCTCCCTGGCCTGGAACATTGTCCTGCTCGGGGCCTCGATCCCGGCCTCGCACCGCGCCTTCGACTATCGCCCGCGCAGCGAACGCCTCGATCCCGAACAGGAACTGCCGGGGCTGTTGCGCGTGATCGGCCAGTTTGTTTCCGCGCATCGCGAAGGCCGGGGCCTGCACAGCAGCGCTCTGCGCGAGCGCCTGCCCTTCCTCACGGATGATCTGATGCAGCGCTACCTGCATGATCTGTGCGAAGTCGCGATCATTCGACGCACCGAACTGGGAGAGTGGATACTGGCGCGCGATCTCGCCGGCGTCAGCCTGCTTGAGCTCTATCGCGAAGGCGCGTAT
>JBEBXZ010000308.1:0-3873 GCA_040391335.1 Dokdonella fugitiva
TGGAATCGGTGGTGGTTGCCGGTTCTGCGAGCACGACCTTCGCCGTACGACGGCGAAGCGGTGCCCGAAGACTTTTCAGGCCCTGCTGCCGTTACCGGCGCGGGGCCTTTTCGTTTGCGGAGCCAACACATGCACTCCATCGGTACACCCGGCCTCTGGCTGGCGTTCGGGATTTTCGTGGTCGTCGCGCTGATCGTCGATTTCGTCGTATTGCGCGCGGGCGGATCGCACAAGGTGTCGTTCAAGGAGGCCGCGCTGTGGAGCATCGCGTGGATCGCCCTCGCCATGCTGTTCAACCTCGGCCTCTGGTGGTGGCTCACCGATCATGGAGGGCTCGAACTCGCCGACGATGTCGCCCTGGAGTTCCTCACCGGCTACGTGGTCGAGAAAGCGCTCGCGGTCGACAACATCTTCGTCTTCCTGCTGATCTTCACGCGCTTTGGCGTCAACGCCGAGCTGCAGCAACGCGCGCTGATGATCGGCATCCTCGGCGCCATCGCGCTGCGCGCGGTGCTGATCCTGGTCGGTGCAGCGCTGATCGCGCGCTTCCACTGGATCCTCTACCTGTTTGGCCTGTTCCTGATCTACACCGGCATCAAGATGGTCAGTTCGCCGAACGAGGAGGCGGATTTCGAGGCCAATCCGCTGATGCGCTGGATGCGCGGCCATTTGCGCCTGACCAATGACTACCACGGCACGGCGCTCAGCGTGGTCAAGGATGGGGTGCGCTGGTTCACGCCCATGTTCGTCGTGGTGGCCATGCTGGCGGTGATCGACGTGGTGTTCGCAGTCGACTCGATTCCGGCGATCTTCGCCATCACCGAGGATCCATTCATCGTGCTGACCTCGAACGTGTTCGCCGTCCTCGGCCTGCGCGCGCTGTTCTTCCTGCTGGCCGGCATGGCCGAACGCTTCCACCTGCTGAACTACGGCCTCGCGGCGGTCCTTGTCTTCATCGGTGGCAAGATGCTGCTGATGGACGTGTGGAAGGTGCCGATCGGCATCTCGCTGGGCATGGTCGCGCTGCTGATCGGGACATCGCTCGTCGCCAGCCGAATTATTCCGAAGCGCGAATGACCGCTGTTCAGGGCGCAGCGCCGCTCGTCTCGACCGGCGCATCGTCGACGGTGTAGCCGATCTGTGAGACGGCGACCACGCGGTTGCGTCCCGCGCGCTTGGCCGTGTACAGCGCGCGATCGGTTTCCCGCAGCAGCGATTGCAGGTCGCCGGCCGCGGGACCGAGCGCACCGACGCCGATCGATACGCGCAGCGGGGCGGGCCAGCCGGATGCGGTGAATCCCGAATCCTCGACGCGATGACGCACGCGCTCGGCGAGCAGACGCGCATCGGATTCATCGGTATCGGGCAGGATCACGACGAACTCCTCACCGCCCAGGCGCGCGATGAGGTCGGATTGGCGCAACGCGTCCTGCATCACGTCGACCACCGCACACAGGGCCTGATCGCCTGCCTCGTGGCCGAATTCGTCGTTGATGCGCTTGAAATAGTCGATATCGATCGTCAGCAGCGACAGCGGACGCGCATGCCGCTGCGCGGAGGCGATCGCGCGATTCGCGAGTTCCGTCATCGTGCGGCGGTTGTAGACACCGGTCAGCGGATCGATCATCGCCAACCGCTTGAGATCGGCATTCAGGCGCTCGCCGCACATCAGCATGAACGTCGAGGTCAGCATGATGGGCATCAACGCGGCACAGGTGAACACGATCGCCTGGAGAAAGGTCGAGCTGGTGAGCTCCTGCATGCTCATGTCGGGCTGCCGGAGGATGCGCGCCAGCATCACCGTGATGATCACCAGCAGGCTCGCCGCGATCACGTGCCCGGCACGGCTGACATCCTCTCGCGAGCGATAGATGGCAGCGACGCCGTAACTGCAGATCATGGCGATAATCAGTGAAATCAATACGATGCGCGCATGGATGCTGGGCCAGAGGAAGGTCAGGACCGTACAGCCGATGAGGCAAAGCGCGAACAGGCCGGCGAACACCGGGCTGCGATCGACCTGCCGGTTGAAGCGCCGCAAGGCCTGGATCTGGTGCGCGATGCCCAGCACCAGCAGGCTGTTTGCGGCGACGATCGACAACACATCGGGAATCTGCCCGCGCAGCGAGAAAAGCAGGTAGGGCACGGACTGGATCAGCAAGCCACGCACCCACAGGCGGATCGGGTACTGCAATGCGCGCGGATAACCGCTGGCGGCAAACGCCATACCCGCACCAATCACGAAGGTCGTGAGGGCAGTCAACAGCATGGCGGTTGGAATATGAAAGTTCATGGCGCGCTCTTGGTCTCATTCGCACCAAGCAACTTGCATGCCATGTGCTGAAGTGCATGGCCAAGACCCTTGCACGCGCCGAACCCGACCCAACGTCGAGGCGATGGACATTGCACCCGCGACACCCGAACCCGGCAGCACGGCTGTCAATTACGACCGCGAACGCATCCGCTACGCGGTGACCAGCGCGGCCTTCCTGGTTGCCGGCATCTGGCTGGTGTGGATGGGCAGCTGGCTGCTCGGCTGGTCGATGAATGATCTCGGCATCGAGCCGCGCAAGCTTTCAGGGTTGCTCGGCGTCCTCGCCGCGCCTCTCGCGCATGCCTCGTTCGATCACCTCATGTCGAACACCTTGCCGCTGGCCCTGCTCGCGACGCTGACGCTGTATGCCTATCCACGCGCCGCGCAGTTCGCCCTGCCGATGATCTGGCTGCTCGCCGGGCTCGGCGTCTGGGTATTCGCGCGCTCCTCGGTGCATGTCGGCATGAGCGGCATCAACCACGGCCTCATGTTCTTCCTGTTCCTGACCGGGCTGCTGCGCCGCGACCGCCTCGGTGTGGCGATCTCGCTGGTCGTGTTCTTCTTCTACGTCGGCATGCTGCTCACGGTGCTGCCGCGCGAACAGCATATTTCTTTCGAATATCACCTGGCCGGCGCGCTGGCCGGCGTCGCCGCCGCGATCCTGCTGTTCCGCCTCGATCCGAAACCCGTGCGCAAGCGCTACAGTTGGGAAGACGAGGACGATTCGCTCGAACCGCTGGATGCCGAACTCGAGGTACCGAGTCCACAGGACGTCCCGGTGCTCTGGCATCGCGCGCAGGAGCCACGCGGTGAAGCGCGCATCCTGCCGTTTCCACAGCGCGCGGCACAGCGCGACGATGGCGACGAGCCGCCGCGCCTGCACTGACGCTCAGCGCGTCACGCGATCGAGCGGCAACTCGCGCGTCTGCTTGACGGTGCGCAGCACGAAGCTCGAATTGACGTCGGCGACCCCGGCCTGGTTGAGCAGCTTGTCGAGCAGGAAGCGAGAGAAGTGTTCGAGGTCGCCCACCACGACGTGCAGCAGGTAGTCCATGTCGCCGGTCAGCGCATGGCAGGCGACCACTTCGCTCCAGCTCTGCACGCGCGCGACGAAATGATCCACCTCGACCTGTCCGTGCTTTTCCAGTTGCACGCGCACGAAGGCCTGCAGGCCAAGTCCGACCGCTTGCGGATCGACCAGCGCGGCATAACCGGAAATCACCCCGTCCGCTTCGAGGCGCTGGATGCGCCGCAGGCAGGCCGAGGCCGACAGGTTGACCTGCGCGGCGATCTCCGCATTCGTCGCACGCCCATCCTGCTGCAGCAGGGCGAGCAGGCGCAGATCGGTGCGATCGAGGGAAGGTTTCGGCAACTCGCTCATTTCTTGCGCACTCCTTCCATCGGACGCACGAAATATGCACCGTGAATACCCTGGCCAACAACTTTGCACACCTGTTGCGCGGGAATCGCACTAGCATGAAGCGCTGACTCCAGGATTTCTCCCATGTCCAACGAACCACGCCGCGTCGAACACCAGCAGACCGACAAGGGCTATGTGC
>JBEBXZ010000309.1:0-3872 GCA_040391335.1 Dokdonella fugitiva
TTTTCCATCGCGCCCATCGCGAAATCATGGGTGACCACGATATGGAAGTCATCCAGCTGGTAGCTGCGCGCGAAGCGCTGCTCATCCCACGCGAAGGCCGCCTTGAGGCTGTGCATCGCATGCTGGCACCGCCCAATCGCATCCGCCTCGGCCCAGATGACGAGGCGCACGCTGCGTCCTTGCGCGGTCGTGAACCGGTCCTCGATGCATTCGAGGCGACCGGCGACCAGTGCGAACAGGTAACTCGGCCTTGGTTGCGGATCGACGAAGCGCGCCCAATGGCGTCCATCATCGAGCACGCCAACCCCTGCGGCATTGCCGCCCGCCAACAGCACTGGAAAGCGCGCCCGATCCGCGCGCAAGGTGACGTCGTAACGCGCGAGCACGTCGGGGCGATCCAGCGACCAGGTGATGTTGCGGAAACCTTCGGCCTCGCATTGCGTCAGCAGGAAGCCGTGCTCCAGCGAACCGCTGAGATAAAGGCCCTGCAGTGCCTTGTTCGTGCTCGGCTGGATGCGCGAGCGCGTCTCGACCACGGCGCGACCACTCAGACCACGCAGGCTCAGCCCACGCTCATCCAGAACGTACTCATCGCTGCCCAGGGCCTTGCCATCGACCCGGATCTCAAGCAGCTCGATGCCTTCGCCATCCAGACGCAGGACATCGGCGCCGCGTGAATCCTGTTGCAGGAGTTCGAGGCGCGCGCTGACCTCGGTGCACAATGGATCGAGGTCGAAAACCAGGTCGATCGCATCCAGCGTCCATGCGGACGGACGGTAGTCACGAAGGTGGATCAGGGGCTTGGCGCGGCTATCGTCGGGATTCATGGCTGGCATCGATCAGGTGTGCGGATGAAGGTGGCGCGGGGAATCGATGCACCCTAGCACGCAGGTTCGGACACCATGTAACGTCGCACTCCGGCATCCACAACCTGTCCCGATCATGTCCATCGAACCTGCATCTCCCATCGACTTTGCTGCCATTGAACAGGCCGCAACCCGCATCGCCGGGCATGCGCGCATGACGCCGGTGCTGCGTTCAAGCTCGCTCGACGCCTTGGCCGGAGCGGAGCTGCTGTTCAAATGCGAGAACTTCCAGCGCGTCGGCGCATTCAAGTTTCGCGGCGCCTGCAATGCGGTGTGGTCGCTGGACGAGGACATTGCCGCGCGTGGCGTGGTCACCCATTCCTCAGGCAATCACGGCGCAGCGCTGGCGCTTGCCGCGCGCACGCGTGGCATTCCCGCACATGTAGTCGTGCCGCAGGGTGCAAACCGCGCCAAGATCGCCGCGATCGAGGCGCAGGGTGCCATCCTGCATCGCTGCGCGGCGAGCGTGACCGCGCGCGAACAGGCAGCCGAGGCGGTGCGCGTGGAGACCGGTGCCAGCCTCGTGCATCCGTACACGAATCCCGATGTGATCGCCGGGCAAGGCACGGCGGCGCGCGAATTCCTGCGCGAGGTCGGCACGCTCGATGCGCTGCTCGCGCCGGTTGGCGGCGGCGGGTTGATCAGTGGCACCGCGATCGCCGGCCATGCGTTGGCGCCCGATATGCGCGTGCATGCGATCGAGCCGGAAGGCGCAGCGGATACCTTCGAATCCCTGCGGCGCGGCGCACGCGTCAGCGACTTCAGCGCCGAGACGATCTGCGACGGCCTGCGCACGCTGGTCGGCGAAGTGAATTTCAGCGTACTGCGCCGCTATTCGGTGCAGGCGCTCCTGGTCAGCGATGATGAAACGATCGCCGCCATGCGCCTGATCTGGGAACGCCTCAAGATCATCGTCGAACCGTCGAGTGCGATCGTGCTCGCGGCCGTACTGCGTTATCCCGGACTATTCGCCGGCAAGCGTGTCGGCCTGATCCTTTCCGGCGGCAATGTCGATCTGGATGCCTTGCCGTGGATGCGCTGAGCGAATTCAGGCACGCACCGGCCGCGTGATCCCGACCAGGGCGACCGCGACCATCAGGATGCCGAGCGATTCGATCGCGGACGGACGCTCGCCGAGCAGCGCCCACGCGAAGATCACGCCACACAGCGGCACGGCGAGACTGGTCATGCCGGCGACGGTCGCCGGCAGACGCTGCACGACATAGGTCCAGAGCAGCCAGGCGATGCCGGAAGCCAGCACCGCGTTGTAGGCAAGCGCGGCGACGAACGGTGGCGACCAGTCGATCGCGCGCTCATCGACGAAACCCGCGACCACGATCAGCGCGACCGCGCCGAATACCATCTGCCATGCCGTCAGCGACAACGGCGATACCGTGGTGCGCACGAGCAGGCGCTTGGAGGCGACCACGCTGATCGCCCAGCACAGGCCCGCGCCGATCGCCATCGACACACTCGGCAAGCCACTGATTCCGGCCCATGGCTCGATCACGCAAAGCAGGCCACAGGCGGCCAGGCCGATGTACGCCCATTGGCGCGAACTCATGTGCTCGGCCAGGACGAAGCGCGCCAGCAGCACGACCCAGAATGGCATCGTATAGGTCAGCAATGCGGTCTTGCCTGCGCCGCCGGTGACCAGCGCCGACTGGATCAGGATCGCGAACATCCCGATCTGTGAGAGTCCGATCAGCATCGTCGGCCACAATGGTGGTGGACGCAGCGACTCGCGGCGTACCAGCAGGATGGCGAACAACACGACACAGGCCAACCCGGCGCGCCAGGCCACGAAATGGAACGGCCCCGAATACTGCAGGACCTGCTTCATGACGATCCAGTTGTAACTCCAGACCAGGGTGAGCAGGACCAGCGCGAACAGCGCGTTGCGACGTGAACCCGACGAAGACATGGGAAGACCCGGAAAATGACGCGACGCGCATGATACGCCCGCCATTCGCGTGCGCACGGCCGACGACTGCGGTTATGCTCGCCGTTCGGAAAAATATGCCAGCACACCTGATGAGCATCGAGGCCAACAGCGCCGCCGGAAAGACGATCAGCTTGATCGAACGCTATTACGCCGCCTTCAACCGCGCCGACTGGGAAAGCATGCTCGACCTGCTGACCGAGGATGTCGCGCACGACATCAACCAGGGCGGCCGCGAAACCGGACGCGATACGTTCCGCGGTTTTCTCGCCCGCATGGACCGCAGCTATCGCGAGCGCCTCGAGGATATCGTCGTGCTGACCAGCGCCGATGGCCGCCGGGCCGGAGCGGAATACGTCGTGCATGGCGAATATCTGGCCAGCGACGAAGGATTACCGGCTGCCAGCGGACAGCGCTACGTGCTTCCCGGCGGCGCGTTCTTCGATATTCGCGACGGCCGCATCGCGCGCGTCAGCAACTACTACAACCTTGCCGACTGGATCGCCCAGGTCGGTGGCTGAGCGCCTGCCCGACGATGGCCGCGTGCGTTGCACGTGGGCCAGTGGCGCATCGATCGATGCCCCATACCGTCGTTACCACGACGAGGAATGGGGCGTACCGCTGCGTGATGAGCGCGGCCTGTTCGAGTTCATCATCCTCGAAGGCGCGCAGGCCGGACTGAGCTGGCGAACGGTGCTCAACAAGCGCGAGAACTATCGACGCGCATTCCATGGTTTCGATATCGCGCGCGTCGCCGCGATGCACGATGACGAACTCGAAGCGCTGCTCCAGGATCCCGGCCTGATCCGCAACCGGCTGAAGATCCACTCGACACGCGGCAATGCGCGCGCCGCGCTCGAGCTCATCGCCGAATGCGGCAGCCTAGACACATGGCTGTGGTCGTTCGTCGACGGTCGTCCGCTGCTCAACCGCTGGCAATCAGGCGCGGAAGTTCCGGCGCGCACCGCCTGTTCCGATCGCCTGAGCAAGGCCCTGCACAAGCGTGGATTCCGCTTCATCGGATCGACCATCTGCTATGCCTTCATGCAGGCAACCGGCATGGT
>JBEBXZ010000310.1:0-3861 GCA_040391335.1 Dokdonella fugitiva
AGGACCGCTCTGGGTACCGATGGTGCCGGGCAATACCGCGACCATCGAATTGCGCCTGCCAGCCGGTATTGATCTGCCGCCATCCGGTTTGCTGCTGAGCCACGTCGGCGGCGGTTTCAGGGATCTGTTCCGCCTCGCCAAGGCGACCGGCCCCGGCACCTCGGGCGCCTGCAACATCAACGTCGTCTGCCCGCTCGGCGTACCGTATTCCGCCGAGGAGCGCGCGCTGGCCTACTACGAATTCGCGGCTGCCGACGGCTTCACCTACATCTGCACCGGAACCCTGCTGGCCGACGTGCCGGCGGATCGCAAGAACTACTTGCTGACCGCCGCGCATTGTGTCTCGACCGCCAACGAGGCGCGCTCGATGCGCCTTTACTGGAACTATCGATCGAGCGAATGCACCCGTACGACGGGTTATTCGTTTGCGCAGAACCAGACCGGCGCGACGCTTCGCGCGACGCGTGCCGATGCCGACTTCGCGCTGGTCGAACTGAATACCAATCCCGATCCCGCGTGGCGCCTGTTCCACGCGGGGTGGGATGCCAGCGGCAATGCGCCATCGTCGAGCATCGGCCTGCACCATCCGAACGGCGATGTCGCGAAAGTCACCGAGAGCCGCATCGCGCCACGCAACTACGACAACTGCATCGACACCGGTGGCGGCAGTCGCAATACGCACTGGCTCTCCGGGCCGTACAGCCAGGGTACGACCGAGGGTGGCTCATCGGGCTCCGGGTTGTGGATACCCGCGAATGACGCCAGCAATCGCGGACGCAGGCTGATCGGCGTGCTTTCCGGCGGCAATGCGGAGTGCGTGGGCACCAGCCCGGACAACGGCTATGACTGCTACGGCAAACTCTCGGTCGCCTTCGACGGTGCGTCTGCGGCGCAGCGGCTGCGCGACTGGCTCGATCCCGCCGGCACCGGCATTCGAACGGTCGCCGGCATCGAGAACGTTGCCCCTGCGGCTTCGACCGATCCGCTGCTGGTGACACGCGATGCGGCCGAACAACAGGCACGCGGCGGCCGCACGGCAACGCGTGGCGTCGGTGCGCATCGCCCGGGCATCACGCCGCGGAGCGGGAATATCCAGCCTTAGGGCGTCGAACCGGTCTCGCTACAAGCCGAGCACGTCGGCGATGGCGTGGCGACCGGATTCACGGTGCACGATCCAGCATGCCGCCGCGATCGCTCCGCGCGCGAAGATGTCGCGGTGGGTCGCACGATGCGAAAGCGCGATGCGCTCGCCTTCGCCGATGAACAGGATGTCGTGCTCACCGACGATATCGCCGCCACGGATCACCGCATAGCCGATCTCGCCGGCCTGGCGCGTACCGGAACGGTCGGCAGCTATTTTCTCCTGCGCGATTCCGCGTGCATGCGCTACCTCGCGGCCGAGCATCAGCGCCGTACCGGAGGGCGCATCGAGCTTGCGCGCATGGTGCGCCTCGACGATTTCGCAATCCCATTGCGGCAGCAGTGCAGCAGCCTTGCTCGCGAGATGCGCCAGCGCCGCCACGCCGAGGCTGAAATTGGCCGCCCACAGCACCGGAATGCTCGCTGCGGCACGGTCCAGCGCGGCAAGCTGCACCGGCGAAAGCCCGGTCGAACCGCTGACGAAGGCGAGCTTGCGTTGCAGCGCGAAATCAAGGGCCGCGTCGAATGCCTCGGCGCCGGAGAAATCAATCACGACATCCGCCGTGCATTCCTGCAGAACGCCCGATCGATAGTGCAACGGCACGCCGGCATCGACCTGTCCCTCGACGATGATCCGTTTCTGGTCGAGTTCGGAACCCTTACGCACGATCGCCGCGACCACGGAGACATCCCTGCGCTGCGCGGCAATGCGCAACAGGGCCTGGCCCATGCGCCCGGCAGCACCGTGGATGATCAGGCGGATTGGATCGTTCATCGGCTTCCCCAGGAATCGCCGGGTCGAAACGTTTCAACCCTTGTTCGCACGCGGTGATTTTGAGGCATCGGCGCCGCGGATCCGCGGACGCCGATCCTGTTCAGGAGGTGACGCGATCCCAGAACTGCTTGACCCCGTCGACCCAGGTGCGGTTGCGCGGAGAATGCGCCTGTCCGTCCTCACCGGCAAAAGTCGACTCGAATTCCTCAAGCAGTTCGCGCTGGCGCGCGGTGAGCTTGACCGGCGTTTCGAGCACGACACGGCACAGCAGGTCGCCGGTACGCCCGCTGCGCACGGACTTCACGCCCTTGCCGCGCAGGCGGAACAACTTGCCGGTCTGCGTCTCGGGCGGGATCGTCACCTTGGCCTCGCCGCCGAGGGTCGGCACCGCGAGTTCGGCGCCGAGCGTCGCCTGCGCGAAACGAATCGGCACCTCGCAATACAGGTCGTCGCCTTCGCGCGTGAAGATCGCATGCTCGCGCACGCGCACCTCGACATACAGATCGCCCGGCACGGTACCCGCGGGTCCGGCCTCGCCCTGCCCGGTCAGGCGGATGCGATCTCCGGAATCGACCCCGGCGGGAATCTTCACCTCGAGCGTGCGCTCGTCATTGACGCGGCCTTCGCCCCGGCAGCTCTTGCACGGATTGCTGACCGTCTTGCCGCTGCCGGCGCAATGCGGGCAGGTCTGCTGCACCGAGAAAATGCCGTTCTGCATGCGCACGCGGCCATGTCCACGGCAGGTCGAACAGGTCGACGTCTTGCCGTCTTCCGAACCGCTGCCTTCACAGCTTTCGCAGGCAACCAGGGTGGGCACTTCGATCTGCTTGTCGATGCCGAAGACGGCTTCCTCGAGATCGAGTTCGAGCATGTAGCGAAGGTCGGAACCGCGACGCGCACGACCGCGCCCGCCGCCACCGAAGATGTCGCTGAAGATGTCGCCGAAGATGTCGCCGACGTCGCCATTGAAGCCACCGCCGCCACGACCGCCCATGCCCTGCTCGAAGGCTGCATGGCCGTACTGGTCGTAGGCCGCGCGCTTCTGCGCGTCACCGAGGATCTCGTACGCTTCCTTGCCTTCCTTGAACTTGTCCTGCGCCGCGGGATCATCCGGACAGCGGTCCGGATGACACTTCATGGCCAGACGCCGGAACGCCTTCTTCAGATCGTCGTCGGATGCCTGGCGTTCAACACCGAGGACTTCGTAGTAACAGCGTTTGCTCATTGCATGAAGCCAGAATGATGAAAGGTCGATTGCTGCCGTTCTGACAAGATCCAGAAAAATGCAGCCGGGCAGCAAGGACGGAACGGACGTCGCGATGCTTCGCAATCGCCCATTCGCTCGATGGCGGACACCGGATGCCGGGCCGCCATCGGTCCTGCGCGATTACTTCTTGTCGTCCTTCACTTCCGTGAACTCGGCATCGACCACATCGTCAGCCGGCGCCGGGCCGGACTGCGCGCCTTCAGCCGCGCCCGCATGTGCGCCAGCCGACGCCGCTGCTGCGTGCAGCGACTGCGCCACTTCCTCGACGCGCGCGATCTTCGCCTCGATCTGCGCCTTGTCGTCGCCCTTCATCGCCTTGTCGAGTTCCGACAACGCTTCCTCGATGCCACCGAGCTGCTCGCCCGGAACCGAACCGCCGTGTTCCTTGAGCGCGGCACGCGTGGCATGCACGAGCTGATCGGCCTTGTTGCGCGTCGTGACCAGTTCCTGGAAGCGCTTGTCTTCCTCGCGGTTCAGCTCGGCGTCGCTGACCATGCGCTGGATCTCTTCATCCGACAGACCCGAGCCGGCCTTGATCTCGATGCGCTGCTCCTTGCCGGTCTTCTTGTCCTTCGCCGACACATGCAGGATGCCGTTGGCGTCGATGTCGAACGTGACCTCGACCTGCGGCATGCCGCGCGGCGCGGCGTCGATGCCGGCCAGGTCGAACTTGGCCAGC
>JBEBXZ010000311.1:0-3842 GCA_040391335.1 Dokdonella fugitiva
CAGAGTCCGGCCGCGGCGGGACTGGCCAGTCCCTGGAAATAGCGCGTGTCGGCCACGCCGACCTGGGTATTGAAGCGCGCCAGGCGCAGCGCGGCGCAAGCCGCATAGATGAATGCGGAGGCCCAGCCGATCTTGCCCCACAAAGAGCCATAGGCGGTCAGCGAGGACAACGACCACGTGTACATGACGAGTGCCGGGGCGACGCCAAAACTGACCAGGTCCGACAGCGAGTCGTACTGGACGCCGAAATCGCTTTGCGTGCCGGTCATGCGCGCGACGCGGCCATCCAGCCCGTCCAGCACGCCGGCAATCAGCACCGCGAGCGTTGCCTCGCTGTAGCGGCCGCCGATCGAGGCGACGATCGCATAGAAGCCCGCGAACATCGCGCCCGTCGTGAACAGGTTGGGCAGCAGATAGATTCCACGGGGCCGCTTGCGGGCGGGGCGGGGCGTATCGTCCATGCGGAGTACCGAGTATGAGGTCGGCAGAGTTTAACCGATCGTCACAGTTTCCCCGTCGGTCGCTTGTCAGTCACCGCGAGGAGTGCTATCCAGTGCGCCTATCATTGATCGGCAACGGATTCCGCCCCTGGAACCTGCCACGATCGATGCCCGCCCCGCTGCTTTTGGCGTGGGTGGCGATGTAAACGGCGCCGAATGATTCGGGCGCCTGATCGATCGGAACCCATTGTCGGCTCGCACCGACGCGGAGAACAGCATGAAAGCCAGCGTATTCGCATTGCTCGTCGTATGTTTCGGCGCCACCCCGGTCGGCGCCCAGCAGGTCTATTCCTGGACCGATGCGAATGGCGTCAAGCATTTCTCGGATACCCCGCCTGCCGATCCGAAGGCGGCCAGGAAGCTCAATGTGCACAGCGGCGTGACCAGCGCGGAAGAAGAGGCCGCGCCGGCAGAGGAAACCAAGGAAGGCCCGAAGCTGGCTGCGTCGGCGGGCTACAGCGCGGAAGACATCAAGCGCAACTGCGACATTGCCCGCAAGAATTCCGAAGTGCTCGAAAGATCGCGCCCGGGCGAAGACGCCGACGTCGACATCAAGGTCAGCTTCCAGCAGAGCCTCGGCAAGGCGCAGGACCAGGTCAAGCTGTTCTGCGGCTGATCCGTCGGATCTCCGCCGTCGCGATACGCCCGTACGCTCGCATCTTCCGTCTGCGTGGCGGACCCGGTGAATCCTCGGAGCCCGAGGATTCGCTTCGAATCCCGAGGCGCATCGCGCATGGCATGGCAGTAGAAAGCCATGCGCTTCTGTAGAATCGCCGGTCCACTGCGACTCGAAGCCCCGCCATGCGCCTGTCCCGATTCCATCTCGCCACCGTCAAGGAAGTTCCCGCCGACGCCGAACTCGTCAGCCACAAGCTGATGCTGCGCGCCGGCATGGTCCGCAAGCTCGCCTCCGGCATCTACACCTGGGCCCCGCTCGGCCTGCGCGTACTGCGCCGGGTCGAGAACATCGTGCGCGAGGACATGAACCGCGCCGGCGCGATCGAACTGCTGATGCCATCGATCCAGCCGCAGGAACTGTGGGAAGAAACCGGACGCTGGGAGAAATTCGGCGGCCAGTTGCTGAAGATCAAGGACCGCAAGGAAGCCGGCTACTGCTATGGCCCGACGCATGAGGAAGTCGTGACCGATTTCGCGCGCAACGAGCTCAAGTCCTACAAGCAGTTGCCAATCAATTTCTACCAGATCCAGACCAAGTTCCGCGACGAGATCCGCCCGCGCTTCGGCATCATGCGCGCCCGCGAGTTCCTCATGAAGGATGCGTACTCGTTCCACATCTCGCCGGAATCGCTGGCCGACGAATACCGCAACATGTACGCGGCCTACACACGCATCTTCACGCGCCTCGGCCTGCGCTTCCGCGCCGTCGATGCCGATACCGGCGCGATCGGCGGCAGCGCCTCGCACGAATTCCAGGTGCTGGCCGAATCGGGCGAGGACCTGATCGTGTTCGCCTCGGGTTCGGACTATGCCGCCAACGTCGAGAAGGCCGAGGCGCTGGCTCCGGCGATCGAACGTCCGCCCGCGACAGTTGCTCTCGAAAGCATCGCCACGCCGACCCAGCGCACGATCGAGGAACTGACCGCCTTCCTCGGCGTCGCAGCGAACCAGTGCATCAAGACCTTGATCGTGCGCGGCAACGAAGGCCTGGTTGCGCTCTGCGTGCGCGGCGATCACGAGGTCAACGAGGTCAAGGCCGCGCGCCTGGCCGAACTGCCCGGTGCGTCCGTGCTCGCCGACGAGGCCGAGATCGTGCGCCTGCTCGGCTGCAAGCCGGGCTTCATCGGCCCGGTCGGCCTGCCCGATTCGATCCCGGTCATCGTCGACCGCGCCGCGGCCGTGCTCAGCGATTTTGTCTGCGGGGCGAACCAGGATGGCGCGCATCTGCGCGGCGCGAACTGGGACCGCGATGCACGCCTCACGCGCGTCGCGGACCTGCGCACGGTGGTCGATGGCGATCCCTCACCGGATGGTCACGGCACCCTGTCGATCGTGCGCGGCATCGAGGTCGGGCACGTGTTCCAGCTCGGCCAGAAATACGCCGAGGCACTCGGCGCGACCGTGCTCGACGACCAGGGCAAGGCCCGCGTCATGCACATGGGCTGCTATGGCATCGGCGTCAGCCGCATCGTCGCCGCGGCAATCGAACAGAATCATGATGAGGCCGGCATCATCTGGCCCGAGGCGATGGCGCCGTGGCATGTCGTGATCTGCCCGATCAACATGGCACAAAGCGCACCGGTGCGCGAAGAAGCCGAAAAACTGTACGACGAACTGACGGCACGCGGCATCGAAGTCGCACTCGACGATCGCGGCCTGCGTCCCGGCCCGATGTTCGCCGACGCCGAACTGCTCGGCGTGCCGCATCGCATCGTGATCGGCGACCGCGGCCTGGCCACCGGAACCTATGAGTATCGCCGTCGCGGCGAGAGCGAGAGCCGCTCCCTGAGCCGCGACGAGGTGCTCGCCCTGTTTGCCTGATCAATGGGAGGCCCGTCGGGCTGTTCGTCGATTCGAGCAGCCGGCAAGGTCGATGGTCCGGTGCAAACGCCGGGGTTTCACACGCAAAGAGAGAATGTGATGAGTGACGTGGTAAAGGACAGCAACGGAAACACGCTCGCCGATGGCGACTCGGTAACGGTCATCAAGGACCTCAAGGTCAAGGGCAGCTCGGTCACGCTCAAGCGCGGCACGATGATCCGCAACATCCGGTTGACCGACGATGTCGAGGAAATCGAATGCAATGCGGACAAGGTCAAGGGCCTCGTGCTGAAGACCTGTTTCCTCAAGAAAGCCTGATCACGCCATATCCTGGCATTTGTGATTGAAGCGCCGCGTTTACGCGGCGTTCCAATCTGCTAGGCGCCTCCGGCGACCGCGGGTGCTGCCGCAGGCAATGGCGGCCTGGTCTTGATCCCGAGTTCCGCAGCCAGCCGGGTGAATTGTCGGCAGGCTGCGGAGTGCAGGCTGAATCTCGAATACAGGTTCGAATGCACGGCCTCGAGCAGGTCCCGCGCCTCGTCGAGATTTCCCTGCTGGACCAGCACTTCGGCAAGCTCGATGCGGACTTCGGTAGTCGGGTTGGCGTCCGCACCGATCGTACGCTCCGCGAGTGCCGCCGTTGCGCGCAAACCCGTCATCGCCAACCCGGGATTCTTGCGATCGCGCGCCAGCAGCGCCTGCGCGCGCAGCACGGTGACCGCGCGCGGATGCTGCTCGCCGAAGTTCGCCACCAGGTTGGCATGCGCCTCATCGAGATAGCCCGCCGCCGATTCGAACTGCAGGTTCAGGCGATGCCATTCGGCCAGGTGGACCAGGCGACGC
>JBEBXZ010000312.1:0-3829 GCA_040391335.1 Dokdonella fugitiva
TCTTGCAGGCCAGGCCCATCAGCACGACGAGGCCGATCTGCACGAACACGTTGCTGTCGCCGCCGGTCGCCCATACGCCGGTCATCGCCGCGAGCAGGCACATCGGCACGATCAGGATCACGGCCAGCGGCAGCGTCCAGCTTTCGTACAAGGCGGCGAGCACGAGGAACGCGAGCAGCACGGCGAGCGGGAACACGACCAGCGCGGCCTTGCCCTGCGTGACCTGCTGGTAGCTGAGGTCGGTCCACTCGATCTGCATGCCGGGTGGCAGCACGTTCGGCGCGATGCGCGTGAGTTCGGCCAGCGCCTGCGCCGAGGACACCTGGCGCGGATCGCTCTCGCCGATCAGGTCGGCCGCCGGATAACCGTTGTAGCGGATCACCGGATCCGGACCATAGGTCTGGCGGATGTCGACCATGCTGCCGATCGGCACCATCTCGCCTGCGCTGTTGCGCGTGCGCAGGTTGACGATATCCGACACCTCGTCGCGGAATCCGGCTTCGGCCTGGGCCATGACGCGATAGGTGCGGCCAAAGCGCGTGAAGTCGTTGACATAGGTCGAGCCGAGATAGACCTGCAGGGTATCGAACAGGTCGGTCAGCGCCACGCCCTGGGCCTTTGCCTTGGTGCGGTCGACCACGGCATCGAGCTGCGGCACGTTGGCCTGGTAGGAACTGATCGGGAAGCCGAAGCCCGCGGTCTGCGCGATGGTGCCGGCCAGGGCGTTGTTCGCCTCCTGCAGCGCGCCATAGCCCGCGCCGCTGCGGTCCTGCACGTACAGCGAGTAACCGGATCCCGTGCCGAGCCCGAACACCGGCGGCGGCATGATGGCGAACGCGAAACCTTCCTGGATGCCGGCGAACTTCGTATTGAGTTCGGCAGCGATCTCGAGCGCCGTGCGCTTGCGCTCGTTGAACGGCTTGAGCGGGAAGAACACGACGCCCGAATTCGGCGTGTTGGTCAGCTGCAGCACGTTGAGGCCCGGGAAGCCGACCGCGTTCTGCACGCCTTCGGTGCTCATCGCGATGTCCGTGATGCGTCGCGCGAGTGCTTCGGTGCGATCGAGTGAGGCGCCTTCCGGCAGCTTCATGCCGCCGATCAGGTAGAGCTTGTCCTGGATCGGGATGAAGCCGCCCGGCACCGCGTTGAAGACGACGCCGGTCAGCACGAGCAGGCCTGCGTAGAACGCAAACACGAGTCCGCGATGGCGCAGGTTGCGCTTGACGCCGCGGCCATAGGCATCGGAACTGCGCTGGAAGAAGCGGTTGAACGGGCGGAAGATCCAGCCGAACGCGCGATCGAGAATGCGGGTCAGGCGATCCGGTGGCGCGCCATGCGGCTTGAGCAGGACGGCAGCGAGCGCTGGCGACAATGTCAGCGAGTTGATCGCCGAGATCACGGTCGAGATCGCGATCGTCACGGCGAACTGCTTGAAGAACTGGCCGGTCACGCCCGAGAGGAAAGCCATCGGCACGAACACCGCGCAGAGCACGAGCGCGATCGCGATGATCGGCCCGGACACTTCGCGCATGGCCTGGTGCGCGGCGGCAAGCGGCGCGAGGCCCTCGGCGATGTTGCGTTCGACGTTCTCGACCACGACGATCGCGTCGTCGACGACGATGCCGATCGCGAGCACGAGACCGAACAGGGTCAGGGTGTTGATCGAGAAACCGAGCATGAGCAGCACGGCGAACGTGCCGACGATCGACACCGGCACGGCCAGCAGCGGAATGATCGAGGCGCGCCAGGTCTGCAGGAACAGGATCACGACGAGCACGACGAGGATCACGGCTTCGAACAGCGTGGTCACGACCGACTTGATCGAGTCGCGCACGAATACGGTTGGATCGTAGACGGCCGACCACTCGACACCTTCCGGAAAACGCGTGGCCAGTTCCGCCATCTTGGCGCGCACCTGGTTCGATACGTCGATCGCGTTCGCGCCGGGTGCCTCGAAGATCGGGATCGCCACCGCCTGCTCGTTGTCGAGCAACGCGCGCAACGCGTAGTCCGATGCGCCTAGCTCGATGCGCGCAACGTCGCCGAGGCGCGTGACCTGGCCATCGCTGCCGGTCTTGATCACGATCGCGGCGAATTCCTCCTCGCTGACGAGGCGGCCCTGCGCATTGATCGAGAGCAGGAAGTCGCTCGCCACAGGCGTCGGCGGCGCGCCGAGCTGGCCGGCCGAGACCTGCACGTTCTGCTCACGCACCGCGTTGACCACGTCGCCCGCGGTCAGGCCGCGCGAGGCGACCTTGTCCGGATCGAGCCACAGGCGCATCGCATAGTCGCCGGCGCCGAACAACTGGGCGCTGCCGACGCCGGGCAGGCGCGCGAGTTCGTCGCGCACGTGCAGCACGGCGTAGTTGCGCAGGTAGAGCGCGTCGTAGCGCGCATCGGGCGAACGCAGGTGCACGACCATCGTGATCGTCGGCGACTGCTTCGCGGTCGATACTCCCTGGCGGCGCACGGCCTCGGGCAGGCGTGCTTCCGCCTGGGCGACGCGGTTCTGCACCTTGACCTGCGCATCATCGGGATCGGTGCCGGGGCGGAACGTGACGGTCAGCGCGAGCACGCCGTCGCTGCCGGCGACCGACTTCATGTACATCATGTCCTCGACGCCGGTGATCGCTTCCTCCAGCGGCGTGGCCACGGTATCGGCGATCTCGCGCGGGTTGGCGCCCGGGTAGACCGCGCGCACCTGCACGCTCGGTGGCACGACTTCGGGGTATTCGCCGATCGGCAACAGCGGGATCGCGATCAGGCCGCTGACGAAGATGATGATCGAGAGGACCGCCGCGAAGATCGGGCGGTCCACGAAAAAGCGCGAGAAATCCATATCAGTACGCGCTCGTCCGGACCGAGGCGGCCGCCGCGGCGACCTGCTCGGGTTTGTCCATCGGCACCGTCGTCGGCACCACCGGCATGCCTGCGAAGAACACCTTCTGCAGGCCGTTCACGAGCACGATGTCGCCGCTGCCGAGTCCTTCGCTGACCACGCGCAGGCCGTCGATGCCGGCACCGAGCTTGACGTCGCGCCGCAAGGCCTTGTTGTCCGGGCCGAGCACGTAGACGTACTTGCGATCCTGGTCGGTCAGCACCGCGCGATCGTTGATCAGCAGGGCCGGGAACGCGTCGCCGCCTTCCAGTTGCACGCGCGCGAACAGGCCCGGCGTGAAACGTCGCTCGCGGTTGTCGACCAGTGCCCGCGCGCGGATCGTGCCCGCGCCGCTGTCGACCTCGTTGTCGAGGAAGTTCAAGGTGCCGGTGTGCGGATAGCCGCTTTCGCTGGCCAGCCCGAAGCGCACCGGCGTGCGCGTCTCGCCATTGATTGCACGCTCGCCCGAGCGCGCCTGCTGCTGGTAGCGCAGGACGGTCTGTTCGTCGCCCTCGAATGTCACGTAGATCGGATCGAGCGAAACGAGGGTGGCGAGCACGGTCGCGCCCGCGGCACCGCCACTGACGAGATTGCCCGGCGTGACCAGGGCCTTGCCGACGCGACCGGCGATCGGCGCCGTGACGCGCGTGAAGGAGAGGTCGAGGCGGGCCTGCTCGAGCGCGGCCTGCGCCGAACGCTGGTCGGCCTGCGCCTGGGCGGCCTCGGCGACGCGCGTGTCGACGTCGTCACGCGAGATCGCGTTGTTCTTGAGCAGGCGCTGGGCGCGTTCGAGCTGGCTGCGCGCGAGCGCGACGCGTGCCCTGGCGCGCTCGAGATCGGCCTGGGCGCGTTCGAGGGTGGCCCGGTATTCGCGTGCGTCGATTTCGAACAGCACGTCGCCCTTGCGCACTTCGCTGCCTTCGGCGAACGCGACGCGCTCGAGATAGCCAT
>JBEBXZ010000313.1:0-3825 GCA_040391335.1 Dokdonella fugitiva
CTCGAACGAGGGCTCGCCTTGTTCATCGACTATGGCTACCCACGCGGCGAGTTCTATCGCGCCGAACGCGACGATGGCACCCTGGTCTGCCATTACCGCCATCGCGCGCATGCGGATGCCTTGTTCCTGCCGGGCCTGCAGGACCTGACCGCCTTCGTCGATTTCACCGCACTTGCCGAGGCCGGCAATCATGCGGGTTTCCAGGTCGCCGGCTATTCGGCCCAGGCGCCGTTCCTGTTCGCAGCGGATTTGCAGCAATGTTTCGAAAGCGCATTCGAGGTCGCCGACGAGGCAGGGCGCTATCGGCTCGCGCAGCAGGTCAAGCGCCTGACCCTGCCGGGTGAAATGGGCGAGCGTTTCAAGGCACTGACGCTGGTGCGCGGACTCGACGCATCGGCGCTGCCGGCCGGACTGGATGCGATCGATGAATGCTTTCGCCTGTGAAGCGCTGATCGGGGCGTTCGCTGGTTTCGCCGACGCGCTTCGGCATCCTGCTCGCGATCGTGCTCGTGCTGGCCTGGCGCGGCATGCCGCGCTCCCTGCGCGCCGCACTGCTTGTTCCGTTGTTGGCCTGCGTACTGCTGGCGACTCCGTGGTGCGCCAACCTGCTGGTGCACGCGGTCGAATCGCGGGCGACGTATTCAACATGCGCTGCCCCGCTGCCGGCGACGATCGTTCTGCTCGGTGGCGGCACGCAGCGTATTCCGATGGATGAAACCGATGTCACGGCGCGTACCGAGGCCAGTTTGCGCAGGACGATCGTCGCCGCGGCCGTGCAGCGCGCGCACCCGGAAACCGTGCTGGTTATTTCGGGTGGCGTACTGTTTCACCAGATGGAAGAGAGCCGCCTGATGGCGGATCTCGCGGAACGTCTCGGCGTGCCGCGCGCGGCCATGCGGCTCGAAGGAGAATCGCGTTCCACCTGGCAGAACGCGCAGCAGGTTGCCGCGATGCAGCCGCCGATCGTACGGCGTATCCGGCTCGTCACCTCCGATCTTCATATGCCGCGCGAGCAGTATGCGTTCGAGCAGGCGGGTTTCGAGGTTTGCGCAACGGGCGCCGGATCGATGTACGGCCAGAGCAATGGGCTCGGCTATTTCCTGCCATCCACGTCGGCGCTGGAGAAATCGGATGCGGCCATCCATGAACTGCTCGGCGACTTCGCCTATCGCGCCGGGTGGCTGCGCGATCCGTCGCGCAGCATGTGGTCCGCACCGGACGAGCGTTGAGCGGCCGCCGACACGGGTTCAGCGTGCGTCGGCAACCGGCGTCTTCCTCTCGCCGAATTCGCGGCTCAGCCAGTCGTCGAGCATGCGCTTCTCATAGCGCAAGGGATCGCTGTCGTTGACCATCCCGCGTGACATGAAGGCGATATCGCGCAGCTTGCGGTCGCCACTGTCGATCACGCGTCCGTTTGCATCGGCCAAGGTGAAGCTGAGGTCGATGCGCGGCGGATAGATGTCCTTGACGATGCGCACGTTGTCCATCGCCGGTCCGCGCCAGGGCTCGAAGCTGCCGGCCAGCTTGATGTCGTTGAAACGGACATCGAGGTGATAGCCCTCGGGCAGGCGTGCATCCGCGCGGCGCACGAGATACTTCTGCAGATCCTTGAGCCAGGCGACGGATTTGTCCGGACGCCGCGTCACGTTGTCCTTCACTTCACTGAGCTGGGCCGGATCGCCCCATGAAACCTGCACGCGCTGGGCGGGCGAGGATGGCGCGGCCTCCGCTGCGTGTAGCGCAGACGCCGCGATGAGCATCGCCGTGAGCGCGGCGCCCAGGGTGATGTGCTTGGTCGAATCGGGATTCATGGCGCTCTCCGTCAATGTTGCATGCCTGGACGTTGCTCAGGTACCTGATACATGACGCAGTGGAGACGTGTCTGGTCGCAATCGCGGACCCGCCATTTCCACCGGGTTCAGGGGGCTGCATTGCCATCGCGATTTCCGCTCCGGCAGGCCTGCCATGTCGCCGCATGGCAGGCCTGCCGGATGAATCAGCTGCGGGCGATGTCCGCGAATGCGTCACGCGTGAGGTTTTCCGGCTCGCCTTCGGTGCACACCACGTCGTCCTCGATGCGGATGCCGCCGTACTTGCGGAAGGCATCGACCTTCGCCCAGTCGATGTCGCTGGCGGCCGGTTTGTCCTTCAGTTCCGCCAGCAGCATGTCGATGAAATAGATTCCCGGTTCGATCGTCACCACCATGCCGGGTTCGAGCACGCGCGTCATGCGCAGGTACGGATGGCCGGGCGGGCGCGGAATGCTGCCGCCCGCATCGCTGGCCTGGAAACCGGCGATATCGTGCACCTGCAAACCGATCGGGTGGCCGAGGCCGTGCGGGAAGAACGTCGACGACACGCCGGATTCGACCGCGCTCTCCGCGCTCATGCGGATGAATCCGTGGTCCTTGAGGATGCCGGCAAGCACATGGTGGGCATGCACGTGAAGATCCGGATAACTTTGTCCGGCGCGCACTTTCGCGCAGAAGCCGCGCTGCGCGGCATCGACCGCATCGACCAAAGCCTGGAATTCGCCGGCATCGGCTGCGGCATGCGTGCGCGTGATATCGCTGGCGTAGCCGTGGAAGCTTGCGCCGGCATCGATCAGGAAGGAGTGCGGATGTGCCGGTGGCGCGTGCGCGAGTTCGGTGTAGTGCAGCACGGCGCCATGCTCGTTCAGCGCGATGATGTTGCCGTAGGGCAATTCATTGTCGGTCTGCCGTGCGCTCGCCATGTAGGCGATATGGATATCGAACTCGGAGGCGCCGGCGCGGAACGCCGCTGCCGCGGCGGCGTGCGCGCGCGCGCCGATCTTGCTGGCCACGCGCATCATCGCCAGTTCGTAGGCGCTCTTGATCGAGCGATGCCAGTGCAGGTAGTCGAGCACGCCTTGCGGATTGTTCGGCGCAAAGCCTTCGAGCGCGGCGATCGCCTCGCCGATGATCGCGCAGCGCGCGGCGTCGTTCGGCAGATGCGCGCGCGCTTCCTTCGGTTCGCGGATGACGACGATGTCGAAATGCTCCACCCAGTAACCCGCTGGCGCGTCCGGCACCACGTGCCAGTAGTCGTGCGGCTGCAGATAGATCAACCTGGGTTTTCGTCCCGGCGTGTGGACGATCCACGAGCCCGGCGCCTTGGTGACGGGCAGCCAGTGCTTGAAGTGCGGATTGACCGCGAATGGATACGATCGATCATCAAGAAACTGGTAGGCGGGCTGGCCCGCCGCGATGACGAGATGATCGAAACCCTCGCGCAACAGCGCGCGATCGGCGTGGGTCTTCAGGGTGGCGAGGTGGTCGGCGTACAGCGGATGCAGGTCGGGATGCTGGGTGTCCATCTTGGGTGTCCGGGCGGCAGGCGTGCATTGTGCCGCTTCGGAGCGGTCTTCGAGAAATGCCGGAGGGCATGGCGGCGAAGTACGTGGCTGGCATGTGATGCATTCGACGCGTTTCCGGCGAAGTCCGCACTTCCGGTACGCCGCGAGTCGCGTTAGCGTGTCGCCGACTTCAGCGGAGAGTTCGATGGCAGCATCCCAACGTTCGTGGTTCGCCTACCTGTCGGCAGGGCTGGGTCTCGCGTCGGTACTCGGTGTCCTGTGCTTCCACTTTCCGGACCTGCTGACCAGCCGCGACTTCCGTGCGGTCTACAGCGAGACGTTTGCGCGTCGCCTGCTGCTGGTCGGTCTGGTCGCGGCGTTCGTGCTCGGTACGCTCGCGATCCTCCGCAACCGCAACAAGCGCGTCGCCTTCCTCGGCGTCGGCAGCGCCGCGCTCGCGGTCCTGCTCGGCGGCGCGACCGTGCACTTCGGAGAGATCGAATCGACAC
>JBEBXZ010000314.1:0-3816 GCA_040391335.1 Dokdonella fugitiva
CAGCGGCAGCAGCAGCGATGCGTTCCACATGACCGCTCCGAGCGAGAATGGCGAAGGTCCGGCGCGCTGCATGGCCGCGGCGATGAAGGATGCCGGCGTCAATCCGGATCAGGTCGAATACCTCAATGCGCATGGCACCTCGACGCCGCTGGGCGATGTCGCGGAAACCCTCGCACTGAAGCGCGCGCTGGGCGATCACGCCTACAAGACGATGGTCAGTTCAACGAAGTCGATGACCGGTCACCTGCTGGGCGCTGCGGGCGGCGTCGAGGCGATCTTCACGATCCTTGCCCTGCATCACGGGGTCATTCCGCCGACCATCAACCTCGACCAGCCGGGCGAAGGTTGCGACCTCGATTACGTGCCGAACGTCGCGCGCGAGAAGAAGATCTCGATCGCGGTCTCGAACGGCTTCGGTTTCGGCGGCACCAACGGAACGCTTGTATTCCGTCGCCTCTGAGTTCGCCTGCGGTGCCCATCGTCAGGGAATTGCCGGGTCGGCGCGATCTGCTCGCGCTGGCCTCGGCCAAGCCGGAGCGTTATCCCGGCCTGCTTGAAAGCGTCGCTGCGGGCACGATCCAGGCGCGCTACGACCTGCTGTTCGCGTTTCCCCAGGCGTCGTTCGCATTGGATGCCGGTGGCGTCGTGCGTGACGCGGCGGGGCAGGTGCTTGAAGGCCGCTTCCTCGACATCCTCGACACGGCTTTCGCCGCTGAACGTATCGAGCGGACTTCGGCACATGACGACCTGCCGTTTCATGGCGGCTGGCTGCTCTATCTCGGATACGAACTGGCCGGCCAGATCGAACCACGCCTGCGCCTGCCACGATGCACGGACGGACAACCCGTCGCGTTTGCGCTGCGCTGCCCGGTCGCGGCGATCGTCGACCATGTGCACGATCGAACGATCCTCATCGCGGAGCCGGCTTACGCGGCCTTGCTCGATCAACTCGCCAGCGATCTCGCGGAAGCGCCGCCGCTGGTGGTTGCCGGGATCGCGCCGGAGCGGATCGAGGAAGATGCGCCGGAACGTTTCATCGACGGTGTCGAGCGCACCCATGCCTACCTGCGTGCAGGCGATGTGTTTCAGGCCAATATTTCGCGTCAGTGGCGTATCACGCTCGGCGAACCCGTCGCAGCGGCAGTGATCTATGCATCCTTGCGGCGCGCGAATCCCTCGCCATTTTCCGGCCTGCTGCAATGGTGTGACTGGGCGATCGCCAGTTCGTCTCCCGAGCGTCTGGTCGAGGTGCGCGGTGAACGCGTGCAGACACGACCGATCGCCGGTACGCGTGCGCGCGTTGCGGGCGACGAGGATGCGTCGCGCATCGACGAACTGATCGGCCATCCGAAAGAGCGCGCCGAGCACGTCATGCTGATCGACCTCGAGCGCAACGATCTCGGGCGCATCTGCGTTCCGGGCAGCGTCGAAGTCGATGAATTGATGGGTATCGAAAGCTATGCGCATGTGCACCACATCGTCTCCAATGTGCGCGGCCGGCAGCGGCCGGGCACCACGCCCGGTGAAACGATCCGCGCGGTGTTTCCGGGAGGGACCATCACCGGCTGCCCGAAGGTGCGCTGCATGGAAATCATCGCGGAACTGGAGCAGGTCGCACGCGGCGCTTATACCGGATCGTTCGGTTATCTCGACCGCAATGGCGATCTCGATCTCAACATCCTGATTCGCACGCTGACGATTCGCGGGCGCGACGTGAGCCTGCGTGCCGGCGCCGGGATCGTGGTCGATTCGGATGCGCAGGCCGAACTCGCCGAAACGCGTGCCAAGGCGCGCGGACTGCTGCGCGCCTTCGGTATCGAGGCGTAGGCCAGCAGATGAATTCCGCGCGTCAAGCCTGCTACGCTGCCTCGCCGAATTCCGACCTGACCTGCCCATGACGTTTTCAAACCGGCAATGCGGACGCGTGCGCTGGATGCTGCTCGTCGTGCTCGTTTTGCTGCTTTCCGTCGCCGCGCTCGCTGGCCTGGCCTGGCGTGACTATCGTGCATTCGTCGATGCGCCATTGCAGCTGGGCGAGCCGCACACGATCGACTTTCCTCGTGGTACGCCGTTCAAGGAACTCGTGCGCCAATTGCGCCGCGAGAAGGTCACACGCGGCTCGCCGTTCTACTGGAAGCTGCTGGCGCGCGAACTGCAGGTGGCGTCGCGCCTGCATGCCGGCGAATACGCACTCGTGCCCGGAATGTCGCCGCGCGGCATGATCGAGATGATGGCAGCCGGCAAGGTCGTGCAGCACCATTTCACGATCGTCGATGGCTGGACGTTCCGCCAGTTGCGGCTGGCGCTGGCGAACGAAAGCGGTCTGCTGCAGACCCTTCCGGGACTGGACGAGGCCACGATCGTCGCCCGTTTCGGCATCGAGAATTCGCAGGCCGAGGGATGGTTTCTTCCCGAAACCTACGCCTGGGTCAAAGGGGATTCCGATGTCGTCATCCTGCAGCGCGCGCACACGGCGATGCGCAAGGCGCTGGATCGGCTGTGGCCGGAACGCGATCCGGCGGTTCCGCTGAAGACTCCCTACGAAGCGCTGATCCTGGCCTCGATCATCGAGAAGGAAACCGGCATCGGTGCCGAGCGCGCGCAGATTGCCGGTGTCTTTGCGCGCCGCCTGCGGATCGGCATGCGCCTGCAGACCGATCCCACCGTGATCTACGGTATTGGCGAACAGTACGACGGCAATATCCGGCGCCGCGATCTCGATACGGATACGCCTTACAACACCTATACGCGAGCAGGTCTGCCGCCCACGCCGATCGCCTTGCCGGGATTGCCGGCGCTTGAAGCGGCCCTGCGTCCGGAGGGCGGCAATGCGCTGTACTTCGTGGCCTATGGCGATGGCAGTGGGCGGCACGAATTCTCGGCGACGCTCGATGAACACAATCGCGCGGTGGCGCGTTACCTCGTGCGGCGCAGGCAGCCATGAGCGGGTGCCTGATCACCCTGGAAGGCGGCGAAGGCGCGGGCAAGAGCACCGTGCTTGGCGCCGTGGCCGAGCGCATCCAGAGGCATGGCATTCGCCTGCTGGTCACGCGCGAGCCGGGCGGCACCGCGCTGGGTGAGGCGGTACGCGCGCTCGTGCTGGATGCCGCACAACGTGATGTCTGCGCGGAAAGCGAACTGCTGTTGATGTTCGCTGCCCGTGCGCAACTCGTGCGCGAAGTGATCGCACCCGCGTTGGCGCGTGGCCACTGGGTGCTTTCCGACCGCTTCACCGATGCCAGCTACGCCTATCAGGGCGGTGGCCGTGGCCAGCCGATCGAACGGATCGCGGAACTCGAGCGCTGGGTTGTGGATGGCATCACGCCGGATCTGACCTTGCTGCTGGATCTGCCGGTCGCCCAGGGTCTCGCCCGCGCCGGCCAGCGTGCCGTGCCGGATCGCATCGAACGCGAACAGAATGATTTTTTCGAGAACGTGCGTGCGATGTACCGCGCGCGTGCGGCGGCGGAACCCGCACGATTCCGCGTGATCGATTCGAGCCTGGACGTGATCGCCGTGCGTGATGCGGCGTGTGCGACGATCGATGCCTTCATCGCCCGTCACGAGGTCGCCCGATGACCCTGCAACCCTGGCTGCTGCCCGCGTGGCAATCACTGGTCGCGCGCATGGAACGCAGGGAGCTGCCGCATGCACTGTTGATCGCGGGTGCTGCCGGCCTCGGCAAGCGCGTACTGGCCGACGCCCTGGCCAGCGCCGTGCTGTGCGAATCCCGCGCCGGGGACGGACATGCCTGCGGCCACTGTCGCGCCTGCCTGCTGCTGGCGGCGGGCTCGCATCCGGATCGCGCGCGCATCA
>JBEBXZ010000315.1:0-3800 GCA_040391335.1 Dokdonella fugitiva
TCATGACGACGAATGCCGGTGCGCAAACGGCGGCGCGCCGCACGATCGGTTTCGTCGAGCAGAACCATGCGACCGATGCGATGGAAGTGATCCGCAAGATGTTCACGCCGGAGTTCCGCAACCGCCTCGATGCGGTCGTGCAGTTCGGCGCGCTCGATTTCGACCACATCCTGCGCGTGGTCGACAAGTTCCTGATCGAGCTGGAAGTGCAGTTGCAGGAGAAGCACGTCGCGCTGGATGTCGACGGCGAGGCGCGCAAGTGGCTGGCCGAGCACGGCTTCGATCCGCAGATGGGCGCACGTCCGATGGCGCGCGTGATCCAGGACAACGTCAAGCGTGCGCTGGCCGACGAACTGCTGTTCGGCAAGCTTGCCGACGGTGGCAAGGTCAAGCTCACGGTCAAGGACGGCAAGCTCGACGTCGAGACCGAAGCCGCGGAGAAGCAGCCGGCGGTAGTCGAGTCGTAAGCGTCCACGTTGTCGCGCAAACAGGAAGAACCCCGCGAAAGCGGGGTTCTTCTTTTGGGGCATCAGCGAAGCCTTTGCCTGGAAGCGCGTCGGGATCGCGCCTGTTCTGTCGCTTCGTTCCAGGCGCAATGCCGCCGCCTATTCGAATCCGTCCGCGAAAATCACATCGGATGCGACGCAACCAACGCGGGCGTAGGTGCCCGGAGTGCCGATATCGCTCCCGGTCGAGGCATACGAGCCATAGACATCACCGATGACGGAAAGCTGCCACGCACCGATGTCGTTCTCGCCAAGAGCGGTGCACGGAGCCTGTCCACTCGCGTTCTGCGTGCGGATCGTGCCGGGATAGGTCTGGTCGCCGAAATAGAGACGGTCGACCAGCGCGTCGTTCGCGTTGAACAGATGGATCTGGTCGCTGCGTCCGAGGTTGTTGCCACTGGTCACGCCGAACTGGCCGATCACCTTGGCCGTCGCGGAGAGGTTCCAGGCGGTACGGACAGCGTCCGCCTCGCGTTCGGTGACGATCACCGATTCGCCGGGCTGCACGACTCCGAAGGCGCTGAGATCGAAGGCGTTGACCACGGCATGGTCGTCGTCGACGCTCCAGCCGGTCATGTCGATCGATGCCTCGCCCATGTTCGTGAACTCGATGAACTCGCCGTTCGTTCCCGAATACATGAATTCGGTGATGCGCATGCCGGCATCGGCACCGATCGCGTATTCGATGGATTCTGGTCCGCGCTCGGCCAGCACAGGCAGGTAGCTGACCGACTGGTAGCTGTTGGATGCCGTGGCGGCGACATACCAGGCAACGCGCTGGCCGGGCGTGGCGGTGATCGGCAGCAGTACGCCATACACGCCATCGCCTGCGGCGCCGTCACCGGATGCGCCGTTGTCGAGCATCGCCACGCGCTGGTAGCCAAGTTCCGGGTTTGGACGGTAGAAGAGTTCGACCTGTGATACGGCGCCGCCGGTTGCGGCGACGGTCGCGGTCACATGCACGGCATCGCCCGGCGCTGGTGTTGCGGACGAGGCCTGCGCGGCGCTGATCGTCGGGCCGGTCGCAACGAGTTCCGCCGTCGAATCGAGTGTCGTCGCGCGTTGTGTCACGAATTGCTGCAGGCCCGGCACGCTGCCGCCAGCGGGTCCGGAATAGGGCAGGTTGACCGTGCTCGTGAAATTGTTCTGGAACAACTCGTAGCTATAGAGCTTCTTGGGATCGGCCTGCACCGCTGCATCGATGAGGCTGCGTGCGGCGGTGAACTTCGGACCGAAGTAATCCCAGTTGAGATCGCTGCGGATCGTGCGGTAGTGCGCCATGTAGCGCTGGCGCAGTTGCGGCACCGAGAGAACACGGCTCAGCACAGGCTTGTTCGTGGCCGTGAAGTTTCTCGTGACCGCCCAGTTGGTGACCGTGAACGACTCGTTCGCATCGCGCTGCATGAGATGCATGCGGCCATCGATCGGATCGCGGTAGGTCATGAAATCGCAACCCTTGTTCACGTAGCTGTCGTCGTCGCTGAGCATGTTTTCAAGTGCGACCGACCAGATCGATGGATCGATCGCGAACTTCGCGTCGATGTTCTGCCAGCTCGCGAGCGGCTCGTTGCTGAGCGCATTGGTCACCGCGATCAGCGCGCCGAGCGGGTCGGCGAGGCCGCCGTCACTCTGGATCTCGTAGGCCGAGTAACCCGACGCCGCGGTGCCGTTGTAGGCAAGTCCCGGGCCATTCGGGTTGTTCGCGCACCTCACGCGCATGCCATCGGCGTTCGTGAAGTAGTCGCGCAGCATGCGTTTGTCGGGCTGCTGCACGTTGATATAGACGCCCCAGTTCTCGCCATTGAGCGTGACCAGTACGTGATTGGCACGGGGGTTCGGAATGAATTGTGCGACGTAGTTGTTGTAGACGACTTCGCGGCTGAACGTTGGATCGTGGAAGCCGTTGTTGAGGTTGAGGTTGTCGTAGCCGAGGATTTCCTGGTTCGCATCGACGAAATCCATGTCGACCTTCAGCGAGAATTTCTGCGATCCGGTTGGCAGCGCGGTGTACGAGGTGTTGCCGCGGATGCGTACGCCGACGTTCGGCCACGTCACGCCATCGACGGTCAGATCAGCGAGGATATTGGTCTCCGACGCATAGTTGTTTCTCAACAGCGTCAGCCAGTTGGCATCGTGGAACGTGATGTTGAACGTGCGCAGCACGCCCGTGTCGTACAGATCCTGCGCGCGCAGCGTGGCGGGGCAGGAAAACAGCGCAGCCGCTGCGAGCAGCGGCAAGGTCCATCGGCTCAGCAAGCTCATCTCGACACTCCATCTTGTGGCGCCGCGGGTGGCGGTCGTGAATCGGCCGGGAGCAGAGCCTTGCCGCGCGCGCGGAGTGGGGCGACCTGATCGTCCCGGTCGTCTGGCGGCATGGATACATTCCCGGCGATACGGGACGCGCGCCGACTCTTCCCGCAACGAGCATAGCGGGCAATCTTGCAGAAACTGAGGAGGCTGGCCCATTTGTCGCCCAAGGCAGAGCGCCGTTCGGGACGGAACGCCGGACAAACGGAAGCTGCGCGAAATCCCGCGACGGAGCCGCGCGGTCACGCAGGAAGGCGAGGGTGAGAGCCGGGTGACGGCGGCCGCCTGGAAAGGGCCGAAGCGTCGCCATATCCGCGTTTTCGATCCCGGTGCTGCAGGCGGAGAACCTGTCCGGGACCGGCAGTACGCGGAATTATTACTTCATGCGGTAGGTGATCCGGCCCTTGGTCAGGTCGTAGGGGGTCATTTCGACCTTCACCTTGTCGCCTGTCAGGATGCGAATGTAGTTCTTGCGCATGCGGCCCGAAATATGGGCGGTAACCACGTGGCCGTTTTCCAGCTTTACGCGGAACATGGTGTTGGGCAGGGTCTCGAGGACCGCACCCTCCATTTCGATGACATCGTCTTTTGACATTTTTCCTTGGGGCTTGGCGGCTTGGGAGCCGAGAACGGCGCGCGATTCTGCCACGTTGAGGCGGTCGCGGGAAGGAAAACCTGCTGGACCGGTGCCGATCGTGCGATTAGACTCATCCGGCTGCGCAATCCTGCACGGTCAATTCAATGGGTATGGTCACCCATAGCCAGCTCAACCGCTACAACCGCGCGCTGCTGATGGTGCATGCCACGCGCACGCCGGAAGACTTCGCCAGCCATCTGCTGAAGGCGCTGCGCACGATTGTCGCGGCCGACATCGCTGTCGTCGACTGGGGCGGCCAGATCCGCATGCCGGTACGCACCGTCTACGATCCGGGCGACGCGATTCCGGGGGAGATCAACGAAGCGGTGCATCGCCATCTCGCCGATAAC
>JBEBXZ010000316.1:0-3789 GCA_040391335.1 Dokdonella fugitiva
GAGTGCCCGAGACGAGAGCGCTGGCCACCACGCCCTCCGCCTCGATCGTGATCGCCTTGGTGATCGTCACGGCACCGTAACCCGCGGACTCCAGTGCGTTGATCACGCCCCCCGCCGCGGTCTTGCTGATCGCACCAGCAAACGTCTTGCACGGTGCCGTGCGGCTGCACGGATTGGCGTCATCGCCAACGCCGGAAATCCAGGTCCGCGTAGCCTGCGCGTTGGCGTGTCCAGCCATGCACAACAGAAAAAAACCCATGAGAAACGGAAGTCCGGCAAACGCACGCATGATCATTCCCCTTGAAAGTGAATGCAGGCTACCACAGCGTCGAGATGTATAAATATCAGCGGATGGGCGAGCTTGAACCGCGGATCCGGCTCAGGTTGGGAATGCCTGGGAAGCTCCCTTGCACCGGTATTTCCTTGAGCAGCCCGCTGGCGGCAGATGCGCCGGGATCGGTGGAATGCATTGACCGCTCCTGCGGCATCAATGCGCGATCCGGCGCAGGCTTGCGGCATCCTTACCATGCGCAAATCCTTGGCACAGCCTTCTTTTTCAACAGGCGCTTGCAATTCCGCACGGAATACGTACATTAGTACGTATGGACGATATCGAGCTTACCGATAACCAGCGACGCGTATTCGAGCATATCCGCGAGTACGTCGCGCGCCACGACCGCACCCCGACTTTGCGCGAAATCGCCGAAGCACTGGGCTTTGCCCGACACAGCTCGGCACAGGATTACGTCGAGGCACTGGTGCGCAAAGGTGCCCTCGAACGTCTCCCGCATCGTGGGATTCGCCTGCGCCAGCGCATGCGGATACCGGATTCGGTACTCCTGCCGCTGGTCGGACGCGTCGCTGCCGGCAGTCCGATCCTTGCCATCGAGAACATCGAAGGCGAATTCGGCATCGATGCCAACCTGTTTCGTCCCAGGCCCGATTATTTCCTGCGGGTGGTCGGACTCAGCATGCGCGATGCCGGCATCCTTGATGGCGACCTCGCCGCCGTGCATCGCACCAGCACTGCGGATGACGGGCGTATCGTCGTCGCCCGCGTTGATGACGAAGTCACCCTCAAGACCCTTGAACGCAAGCGCGGAAGGATTCGCCTGCTCCCGTCCAATCCCGATTTCGCGCCGATCGAAATCGACCCCGAGCGCGAGTCCTTCGCCATCGAAGGACTGTATGTCGGCATGATCCGGAGAACCTGATCGATGTCCGCCATCCTCGCTTCGAATCCCCATCGCATCGCTGCCCCCCCTCCGTCGCCGGCGCTCGGCGAGATCCTGCGCCATCCGGGCATCTGGCGCCGCGGCGCTTCCTCGCCGTCGCTGCTTCGCACCCAGCCCAGCAGCAATGCCTCGCTCGATGCCTTGTTGCCGGGCGGCGGCTGGCCGATCGGCGCACTGACCGAAATCCTCGTCGAGAACGACGGCTTGGGCGAGCTTGAACTGTTGATGCCGGCACTGGCCTCCTTGACCCGCTCACGCCGCCGTGTGGCGATGATCGCTCCGCCTTATCTGCCCTATCCGCCCGCCCTGCTCGCCGCTGGCATCGATCTCGATCATCTCGTGCAGATCGATGCCTCGAGCGCCGACAGCCACTGGAGCGCCGAGCAATGCCTGCGCGCCGGCTGCTGCGCGGCAGTCCTGCACTGGTTGCCGGAATCAACCGATTACCGCCAGTTGCGCCGACTGCAACTGGCGGCCGAAACCGGCAATGCGCTGGCCTTCCTGTTTCGTCCGCTGAGCGTCATGCAGCAATCCACGCCCGCCGCCTTGCGGCTGAAGATCACGCATCGCGACAGCGGCAGTTGTATCGAAGTCCTCAAATGCCGTGGACTTCTCGACGCACCGCGGCATGGCGCGCTGCGCTTGCGCGCCTGATGCGCCAACCCGCCTGATGCAACAAGGGGACAGCAAGCTCGCTGAATCCCGCGAGACACGAATCAATTCAATCCCGTCGTTGCGGCGCTTTTCAACAGGTCGAGCCGGAATCTGGTGCCTTCAATGGGTTGCAAAGATGCTGGATGAACAGCCTCCGGCTGTTGAGGAACGTCCCCGGCTTTCGCCGGGATGACGGGTTGTTCAGTGTTTCCCTATCTCATGGCGGTGGTCATGCTTCGCTTCCTGCGCATGGAACGCCGGCTCCAGTTCTGCTTCCGTCCGCGCTCCCGCCCGTACGCCCTGCCCTTGTTCGTGCCGCGTGCTGCCAGCCATCGATATCCGGGATCGGGCAGCCCGTTGCCCATGCTTCCGGCGCAACTTCCATGCCTGGGAGATCCGCATTCCAGGATTCAGCCGCAACCACTGCCATGGAGGCATGGCTCGCCACCATGAGCCGCGATGGCGCGATCCGCGCTACCATCCTCCTTTTGTTTCTCCATCCAGCGAATGAGCAAGAAAACACTCAAGGTCGCGCTGCTGCAGGAATCCGACCGCGGCAGCCGCGATGCCAATCTCGATGCGATCGAAGCCGGCCTGCGCGAAGCCGCAAAAGCGGGGGCGGAACTCGTTCTGCTGCAGGAATTGCACAACGGCCCGTATTTCTGCCAACACGAAAGTGTCGATGAATTCGATCGTGCCGAATCCATTCCAGGCCCATCCACCGAGCGGCTCGGAAAACTCGCCGAAGAACTGAAACTGGTCGTCGTCGCCTCGCTCTTCGAGCGCCGCGCGGCTGGGCTCTATCACAATACGGCGGTCGTCTTCGATCGCTCGCAAACCATCGCGGGCAAGTATCGAAAGATGCATATCCCCGACGATCCGGCATTTTACGAGAAGTTCTACTTCACTCCGGGCGATCTGGGCTTCGATCCGATCGAGACTTCGGTCGGGAAACTGGGGCTGCTCGTGTGCTGGGACCAGTGGTATCCCGAAGGCGCCCGCCTCATGGCCCTGGCCGGTGCAGACCTGTTGCTGTATCCCACGGCCATCGGCTGGGATCCGCAGGATGAAACCGCGGAAAAAAATCGTCAGCGCGATGCATGGATCACCGTGCAGCGCGGGCATGCGGTCGCCAATGGCCTGCCCCTGCTTTCGGTCAACCGCATCGGCTTCGAATCCGCGCCCGATGGTGGGCGCGGCATCCAGTTCTGGGGTTCGAGCTTTGTTGCCGGGCCGCAGGGCGAGTTCCTCGCCCAGGCGAGCACCGATACGCGCGAACTGCTGATCGTCGAGATCGACATGGCGCGCAGCGAATCGGTGCGTCGCATCTGGCCTTTCCTGCGCGATCGCCGAATCGATGCCTACGCCGATCTGCTCAAGCGCTTCCGCGATTGAACCCTTATCCCATGCCCGAAACTTCCGAAAACGCCACCTCATCCACCGAGGTCAGCGAATTGTTGTCCGCACAACCGATCGCGCGCATCCAGCGCGATGGTATCGAATATGTGCTGCTCGGCACCGCGCATGTGTCGCGTGCGAGCGTCGATGCGGTGCGTGAAATCCTCGAACGCGAATCCTTCGATGCGGTAGCCGTGGAACTCTGCGAGTTGCGCTACCAATCGATGCGCGATCCCGAATCCTTCCGCAATCTCGATCTGTTCAAGGTCATCCGCCAGGGCAAGGCCGGACTCGTCGCGGCCAATCTCGCCCTGTCCGCGTTCCAGCGCCGGCTTGCCGAACAGTTCGGCATCGAGCCTGGCGCCGAGATGAAAGCCGCGATCGACGGCGCCGAGGCACGTGGCCTGCCGGTCTGGCTGATCGATCGCGAAGTCGGCATCACGCTCAGGCGCGCCATTCGCAGCGTCGGTTTCCTCGAACGCATGGGCGTGGTCGCCGGACT
>JBEBXZ010000317.1:0-3782 GCA_040391335.1 Dokdonella fugitiva
CGGCTTCCCGGCTGGGGCCGCGATCCCCTGCCTCGTTATCAGTCAGCGGCCTGCCCCGTGGCGCGGATCATGAACGCACCGGGATAGATCACCGCACCGGTATTGTCCATCCGCGTCGAATACGGCGCCGACGACAGATCGTCGATGACCGCCGCGATATCCGGCGCGTAGAAGAACCAGGACCGGTCGCCTGCCGCATCGGTATCGATCCGGGCCGGCCTGTCCTGTCCACCGGCCAGCTTTGCGCTGGCGCCGACGAAGAACGCTCCGCTGACCCGCGTCGGTGGAATCTCGACGCTGAAGAAATTGTCGTTGACGACATCCGGCGTTCCTTCGACGTGGATCAATGACGTGGCATTGCGGGGATCCATGTCCATGTCCGGATCATCGAGCAGCCAGAACGTCACCGGCCCATTCGCAAGCGACGGAAAAGTCGGTCCGAATGCCACGGAAATGCGCGTGATGACTTCGGCATCGGGTTCGGTGAGGAAGTAGTTGCCCCACAACATGTCCGGATCGAACGAAGACGGCGGCCCGATGTTCGCATCGCCATCACCATCGTCGTATCGATAGGTGATCGTGACGGCGCCAGGCTCGAAACCGTCGCGGAAGATCAGATCGGATATCGACTGGGACCACTCGAACGCACCGATATCCGCCGCCTTGCCGACGACGCGGGCGAAGCCATCGCCGCGCTGGTCGAACTCGAGATCGGCAGCATTGTTACCGGCGTCGATCGCAGGACTTGCTTCATCGAGTGCATGCGTAAGCGTCGGACCACCATTGGCGGCAAGGGTCTGCAACATGGGATCGGTGTCGAGTGTATCCGCCGGCAAATCCAGCGTGCCGCCGTCGAGGATCAGATTGTTGCTGCCGTTGATCTGCACGGCGCCCGTCGCGCCGAGATCGGCGCCCAGACCCGTGCCGGTCCCGCTGTTGTTGGCGATGATGCTGCTCTGGAAATCGAACATGAGATTTTCGAAGCCCTGCGCGCGGAACAGCACGCCTCCGCCCCCTTCACTCGATGCGTTGAACGCAATGGTGCTGTTGTTGATCGTGGTGGGTCGCGCGGTGGCAATGCCTGCACCTTGCGCGGCCCCATTGCCCGAGATCGTGCTGTTGCTGATCGAGAGCGTCGTGCCGGGATCGCCATAGACACTGTACACGCCCTTCATCAGGCCACCACCCGCACCGGTCGCGGTATTGCCCTCGATCGTGCTGTTCTCGATCGATGCATTGCCCGTCACGAATACGCCGCCGCCAAGCGCCTGATGCCCGGTTCCCGTGGTCGTCGCCGAATTGCCGCTGATCGTGCTGCGCGACATGCTGAGACCGCCACGCACGTAGAGACCGCCGCCAGCGCTGAAATAGTTCGCACCATTGCCACCCGAGACGGAAGCAATCGTATTGCCACTGATCGTGCTGTCGACGAGCTCCGCATCCTGCGAATAGACCGTGCCGAGCACGACCCGGGTTTCACCGGTGCCCGTCGTGCTGCCACTCGACCCGGTGACCGTGCTGTCGTGCATGACCAGTTTCCTGGATCCGAGCGCCGTGGCAAACAAGGGTCCGCCGCCACTCGCCCGGCAATTGCGGACATCGACACGGGTCAGCGTGACGTCGCCATTGGCATGGATGCATCCTGGCAATCCGCCAGCATAGGTGCCCTTCGCGATGCCCAGGTCGCTGATCGAGAGCGCCGCCTTGTATCCACGAAAGTGATTGTGGACGAGTACCTGGCTCGCGCCATTCGCATCGATCGTGAGGCGGTCCCGCCCGGGGCCAACCAGATTGAGCTGATATACGTGATTGTCACCGAACACGCCGATATCGAGCTCGCCCGATGCCAGCGTGATCGTGCTGCAGGTGAGTTGCGAGAGATCCACCGTATCGCCCTCGCCAGCGAGTTTCAGGACTTCCCGCAAGGTGCCTGGCGTACCGTCGTCTGCGCAGCTCGTGACAAGCAAGGTGGCGGCAGTCCGGGCAGGCGCCGGGCGCGAAACCGGTTCAATCCGGCCGGACTGGATTGCCTTGCGTTGCGCGACGGCAAGTGAATGGGAATCCGCTGGCATGGCCTCTGCATGCCCGTGGGACAAGGCCAGCGCAAGGCAAGTGGCAAGCGCGGCAGGTCGAAGCGTGGCCAGTTTTTCCGGCGAACCGATATTGAAGCGTCTGCAAGAAATCATCGAACACCTACTTTTGCAGCTCAGGGGAACCCGAGACTAGCAGCGATGCATCGCGTAAAAGTGGCCTCGATTCTTACTTCAACTCCGTCCAGCATCTTTGCGGCCAGCTGCTTCTTGAGCTTGGCCTTCTCGGTGCCAGCGCTCCGCATCAGGCACATCGATGCCACCAAACTGGCGGCATCAGTAGAAAGAGCATGCAGCCTGGTTCAGCGTGGAGATGCAGGTAGGAGCGAAAGCGTGGCCGGCCATGCCTTCTCATCGCACCGCAGCGAATTCATCCCACAGCAAACGAAAGCGTGGATCGATGCGAATCAAATCTTCTGAAAGCACCAGGCCGGACGGCAGAGCCAAGGTGCGGCGCAGCGTGTCGGACGCGGCCTCGACATCGCCGACGCGAACCTGAATCTGCGCCAGCATGGCAAGATAGTACGGGCCGTCGTACGCATCTTTCTCCACCGGTACCTGTGAAATGGCAAGGTGCGCGGCATCCAGTGCAGCGTCGCGGTTTCCCAATCCCGCTTCGGCGAGTCCCAACAGCACCAGCCAGATTGGATTATCTGGCTGCTCATTGCGCACAGCCTGCAGTATCGATTGCGCTTGGCGATAGTCTTGCAGCGCCTCGGCAACCTCTCCCTGCTCCTCGTGCGCAACAGCGCGCAGCAAGCTGGTCGGTGCAAGGCCCAGCATCCATGGATCGTCGATCCAGTCCGGCGCGCCCGCCAATGCAACCAGTGCTTCGTCCGGACGGTGGCTCAACCGAGCGATCTGGAAGCGCATCGAAGCGATAACGCCCGCCGGCCCGGCGCCGGGAGGAATTTTCACCAGTTCAAGTGCGGCCCGATCCGGCTGTCCGGCGACAAGCAACATCGCGGCATGGTTAATCGTCGCATAGCCATTGCGCGGATCCATGGCCTGGGCACGGTCATACATCATGCTGGCTTGGTCATAGTTGCGCAGCATGGCTTGCGTGTCTGCCATCAGGTTCGGCCAGTCGGGATTGCGCGGATCGAGATCGGCTGCGCGGGCGAGCCCTTCAATCGCTTCTCGCCAGCCTCCCTGGCGACGCTTGAGTAGAGCGATCGCGGCCACGATGTCAGCGTCGTTGGGCATGCCTTGATGCGCCTGCTGAAATTCTTCGAGTGCTGCAGAGTAGTCCCGTTGACCGTAATAGCGCGCATAACCCATGGCCAAGTGCGCTTGTGAAAGGCCCGGTGACAAAGAAAGCGCTCGTTCCGCGGCGGCGGTGGCTGCGCTGATGCGGGAAGGTGCATGGTCGATCCCTACCCAATAGGCGTAGCTCTGGAGATACGACAATCGCGCGAATGCAAGTGCGAATCGAGGATCGCGCGAGATCGCCTGCTCGAATAGGGAAACCGCGGCATCCAGGGCTTCGCGTGAGTGGCTGGTTCCCCATATCTCGATCTGCCACGCCCGATATTCTGCCTGCAGATAGAGGTTGTATGCCTCGGCATCATGCGTGGGAATTGCTGCAATGAGCTGGGCCTCGGCAGGCAGCAGGTTCGCCTGAAGCGACGTAGCCACCCGCTCGGCAATCTCGCTTTCGATCGCAAAGACGTCATCGAGCGTACGCGTATA
>JBEBXZ010000318.1:0-3781 GCA_040391335.1 Dokdonella fugitiva
GCCTCGTCTTCGTGCCGGCTGCGTCCGCGCAGGACTATCCCGCCGATTCGCTGGTGCAGCAGTTGCGCGCACGCCGGCTCGAACCGCCGCGTTGCGTGCCGCAAGGCGCGAACATCGCACAGGCGCAGGTGTCTGCGCGTGGCGACGACCTGCGCCTCGTGCTCGACGTGCACGCGGCCGAACGCGTCGCCGTGCCGCTGCCGGGCGACGACAAGGCGCTTGTCGTGCGTGGCTTCACGTTGGATGGCGTGGCGCTCGATGCCTCGGTCCGCATTGGCGGCAAGTCGTGGGTCAACGTGGGCCGCGGCGTGCACCGCATCGAGGTCGCGTACGCCGCGCACGGTGATCGCGTCGCGCTCGCGTTTGCGATGAAGCCGTATCGCGTCATTTTCGAAGGTGACGCGTGGCAGGCCAGCGGTCTTTCCGATCAGCAACTGATGACCGAAACGCTGGGCATCGTGCGTGCGCGCGACAACGGCGAAGCCGCCGCGTCCGTCAGCACGCAGCAGTTCCCGCCGTACGTGCGCGTGACGCGCCGGATCAGCCTGGATCTCGAATGGCGCGTGGAAAACGAAGTGCAGCGACTGGCGCCTGACGAGGGCGGTTTCGCGGTGGGCTTGCCCATCATCGCCGGAGAGCATGTAACGACCGCGGGACTCAAGCTGCGCGACGGCAAGCTCGTCGTCGCGCTTGCCGATGGTGACGACGAGGCGAGTTGGTCGAGCGATCTCGACCAGTCGGAGACGCTGGTCCTGACCGCGCCGGCGCTGGCTGATCACGCCGAAGTCTGGCGTGTCGTCGCCAATCCCACCTGGCATGTGGAGTTCGAGGGCGTGCCGCAGAGCGCGGGTGCCGACAGCGCGACGAGCGACGACTACCGCGAGTTCGAGTTCCATCCCTTGCCCGGTGAGACCCTGACCCTGCGCATCACGCGACCGGCAGCGGTGGATGGCGCGACGCGGGCGATCGATTCGCTGCGCATCGCCAGTGAATTCAGCGAACGTGCCCGCAGCCATGTGCTGCAATTCGACCTGCGCGCCAGCCAGGGCGGCGAACAAAGCCTGGTACTGCCGGCAGGAATGGAGGTGCTCGGCATCGCGCGCGATGGAGCACCGATCGGCACGCGTGCGATCGACGGACGCCTCAGCCTTCCGGTGTCGCCCGGGATGCAGAAATACGAAGTCCGCCTGCGCGAGAACACGCCGATCGGCATGCGCACCTCGACGCCCGCATTCGCGCTCGATCTGCCGGCGGCCAACATCGATCTGTCGATCAGCTTGCCGAACGATCGCTGGCTGCTTGCCGCATTCGGCCCGGCGGTTGGCCCGGCCGTCCTTTTCTGGGGCGAGCTGCTGGTCGCGATCGCGCTCGCCTGGCTGCTTGCACGAGCGTGGCGTGGGCGGTTCCGTTTCCATCACTGGTTGTTGCTCGTGCTCGGTTTCTCCACCTATTCCTGGCTTGCTCTGGCTGTCGTCGTGGGCTGGTTGTTCGTGCTCGACCGACGCGCGCGCCATGTGCCGACCGTGCACTGGCGGTTCAATCTCATGCAGATCGGCATTGCCGGCCTGACCGTGATCGCGCTCGGTTGCCTGGTCGCAAGCATCCAGAACGGTTTGCTCGGCGAGCCGGACATGCTGGTGCAGGGTGCCGGATCCTATGCGCGCCACCTGAACTGGTTCGCCGATCGCAGCGTCGATGCCTTGCCGGTGGCGAGCGTCATATCCATGCCGCTGTGGGTGTACAACCTGGTCATGCTGGTCTGGGCCTTGTGGCTGGCCTGGGCTCTGGTCGGCTGGCTGCGCCAGGGTTTCGTCGCGTGGACGACCGATGGCTACTGGCGTCCGTGGCGCGCGTCGGCGGCAGAGGCCGCAATCGAGGTTCCGCCCGCCGCTCCAGCGCCCCCACAGACATCGGGTTCATGATGCCGTCGGTACGGGAACTGATTGCCTCGGCGTCGCCGGCTGCCGACCACGAGGCAAGACACGAGGCCGAGCTGTTGCTCGGTCACGTGCTCGGGCGTTCGCGTGCGTGGATGTTCGCGCACGCGGAATTCGAGCCGGACGCCGAAGCATGCGAGCGTTTCGCGGACCTGCTCGCGGCGCGGAAACGCGGCGAGCCGATCGCCTATCTGACCGGCCGGCGCGGATTCTGGACGCTCGATCTCGCCGTCACGCCCGACGTGCTGATCCCGCGTCCGGAAACCGAGTTGCTGGTCGAGCTGGCCCTGGAACGGATTCCTGCCGATACCGATCTCACTGTCGCCGACCTCGGCACCGGCTCCGGCGCGATCGCGCTCGCCATCGCCAGTGAACGTCCGCGCGCAAACGTGCTGGCGACCGATGCGAGTGCTGCCGCCCTGGCGGTGGCGCAAGGCAATGCGGAGCGTCTTGAGCTGCGCAATGTGGAATTCGCGCAAGGCGACTGGTGGGAGGCTGCGGGGGATCGACGCTTTGATCTGGTCGTATCGAACCCGCCGTACATCCCGGAACGGGACGCGCATCTCGGGCGGGGCGATCTGCGATTCGAGCCTTCGTCGGCGCTCGCCTCGGGCGCCGACGGCCTCGATGCGATCCGCACGATCGTCGCCGACGCCTCTTCGCACCTCGTGCGAGGCGCATGGCTGCTGCTCGAACACGGCTACGACCAGGGTTCCGCCGTGCGCGCGATCCTGATGTCAGGCGGCTTCGGGGGCATCGAGACCAGGCGCGACATTGCCGGCAATGAACGCATCAGCGGCGGATGGCTCGCCTGAGCCGCCCGCGCAATTGACGATCCCGCCTTCGAACAACGTTCAATCGGTTGAATCGAGGCGCTCGATTTCGATATCGACCTTGCCGCTTTCCTTCATGGGGATCTCGACAACCTGTTCGCGGCCATCCGAATAGGTGCCAAGGAGCCCACCGGCAAGCCACATCGTCGTTGAACGAACGCCCGAGACCAGTGATCGCGATTTGCCGAGCACAGTGCGATCGGCTTCGAGCAGCAGAAAAGCACCATGATGCCCGGCGCTGCGATGGAACGAATGCGTGTAGCGCGTGCCGCGTTGCAGGAACGTCTCGAACGCATGGCTCGAAATGAGATTGCGGTCGGCGTCGAGCACGCTGACAGCGAGTGGCATCATCCCTTTCTTGCCATCACCGGATGTTGCAGCCGTCACCTGCAGCAGTGCTCCGGCAGGCAAGGCAATGAGCAGCGCCTGGCGCGTTCCGGTTTCGTCGGCCAGGCAACTTGCCGTCCGTGCGAAATCGAATTTCCTGGTTGCGCGCGCGCCCACGCGATTGGCGGGCGCTGCGAGGATCATTGCCCTGATGGTCTGAACGGTCGAGCAAACGGTGCTCGAATCGGCCGCGCTATCCGCGTTCGCGGACAGCGCCATCACCATGGCGGCGATCCACCACTTCATCGTTTCAGTTGCCTGGCGAGTTCTTCGGCAACTGCCGTGAACGCCGGCGCGAAACCTTCGATGGCCGTCGCACCCGCTGCTTCGAGATCATCGAAATCGGGATAACGGTAACGATCATCGGGATTGATCGTGATCGAATCCCGGAGATGAGGAAACACGCTGTTGTAGATGATCTGATCTTCAAACAGCACGCGTTTGCCGTCTGCCGAGAGGAGACGTGCGCTGACGACTACGGTCGGTCGATAGGGTGCCTTGTCACTGGAACCGGCCGACGCATAGCCGATGAAACCAAAATTGACGTCAAGAATGGCGTCCTGTGTGCTTGCGGAATAACTCTTCCGCGAGCCCAGGTTGTCGCGCTTCACCGTCGACTTTCCC
>JBEBXZ010000319.1:0-3775 GCA_040391335.1 Dokdonella fugitiva
GCCCTGAGGGCACAACCGGCGCGTAAGGAGCGATCCAAAGCGCGTCTTCCGTACCCGATATCGACAACGGGACTCGCGCCAGGTCAGTGGTTCGTTTGTGCGTCGTGATTACCTGATCAGCGTTACCTCAGCGTATCGCGACGTGCAGGGCTGCCATCAGGCCGACGAGGATGAGCCAGAGCACGAAGGAAACGACGGCCACCTGCAATACGAGCCACGCGACGCTGAAGAAAGGGAGTTTGATGTCGGTGATGACGACGCCCTCGGCAGCACTGGCCATCTCGACGCGCCGGAGCACACGGATATTGCTCGCCGCCGGCTTCCCGTCACTTTCCGAGGCCGTGAACTCGACCAGCGCACCCGGCAAGGTCGGTTCCGATTCGATCACGTCGGATGCGGCGAAAGATCGATGCGTGCCATCGTCATCGATGAGCATTCCGGCTGCTGTGGAATTTGACCAACTGTCGACCCTGCCCTTCATGCGATGCGCTCCTTGAGTACTTCGATGCGTCCGGCACGCGCCGGTTGACTTCCATGTTAGTCGAAGGCCGAGGCGCAATCGCCACAGGCGGCGATGACATCATGGAAACTCTGGATAACTTCTGTCCCGGCGTCCCCTGAAAATCCGCGCGCTGCGAGCCAGTTTGTCCGCGCGGAAGATGTGCAGCGGAACGTCACCAGACGAGATCGGCAGGGATATCGTCTTCGCCCGGCGCATCGGGATCGGCGAGCAGGATCAGCGCGACGGGGGCGATTTCACGGACCTGCTCGCCAATTTCGCGTGTCACCAGCAGATAACGACCCAGGTGCTGGACAATGGCGAGTTCGCCCTTGTTGACCTGGATGAGTTGGTCGGGCGTGCAATAGACGCGGCGGATCTTGTCGCCATGTGGAAAATGGCGCGCAACTTCGGCGTCCTGCTGGTTGAGTGCCTTCCCGGCAAGCAAGGCGTTGAGTTTCTGCTTGCGCTCGGCTTTTTCCTTTGCGCGCTGCTCGGCCTGCTTCTTCTCGTCTTCGCGCTGTTCGCGCTCGGCGCGATCGCGCAATGCGTAGGCGCGCGCGAGATCGATTTCTTCCTGGCTGCGCGGTGGACGCGGCGGCCTGTTCTGGTTTTGCGGCCGCCCCTGCTGCGGTTTCTGCGCGTTCGGATTCAGCGGGCGCTGGCCCTTGCCGCGATTCTGCTGCTGGCCTTGCGTGCGCTCGGGCGGACGCGTATCGCGCGCCTCGGCCTTGAGCTTCTGCACAAGGCCGGTTTTCATCAATTGGTCGCGCAGGGAATCAGCCATTATCAATGCTCGGAACGGATTCAGTAGTGTGGCGGCGGCGGCTCGTTGAGCGCATCGTTGCCCAGCGAAGAGCGCAAGCCGACCAACTCGGACCGCAAACGCTCAAGTTCCAGGCGCATCTGCAGCATCGAGCGATCCTGCATGGCGACCGCCGCATTCAGCGCGGACACGCTGTCGTCGATGAATGCGAGGCGCACTTCGAGTTCGGTCAGGCGTTCTTCGAGGCTGCTCATGCGCCGGGCAGCGACTCGATCAGATGACGACCATGACGCGCGCCCACGGTACCGCCCGCCTCGCTCGCGGCGAGTGCGATATCGGCATGCGCCATTTCGCGCACGAGTTCGGCGAAACTGGTCTTCGGCGACCAGCCGAGCTTTTCACGCGCGAAGGTTGGATCGCCGAGCAGGGTTTCGACTTCCGCCGGACGGTAGTACTGCGGATGGATGCGCAGCAGCACATCACCGCGATTGATTCTGGCGCCGGGCGTGCGCACGTCGGCGACGACTGCGTACTCTTCCGCACCATCGCCACGGAACTCGATCTCGACACCCATCTCGCGTGCCGCGAGCACGACGAATTCGCGCACGGAATGCTGGATGCCGGTGGCGATCACATAGTCGTGCGCGGTGTCCTGCTGCAGGATCAGCCACTGCGCTTCCACGTAATCGCGCGCATGGCCCCAGTCGCGGCGCGCGTCGAGGTTGCCGAGATACAGGCACTGCTGCAGGCCGTGGATCACGCGGGCGAGGCCGCGCGTGATCTTACGCGTGACGAAGGTTTCGCCGCGGATCGGGGATTCGTGATTGAACAGGATGCCGTTGCAGGCGTACATGCCGTACGCCTCGCGATAGTTGACGGTGATCCAGTACGCATAGAGCTTCGCAACGCCGTAAGGCGAGCGTGGATAGAACGGTGTCGTTTCGCGCTGCGGTGTTTCCTGGACCAGTCCATACAATTCGGAGGTCGAAGCCTGGTAGATGCGGCAGCGATCCTTCATGCCGAGGATGCGCATCGCTTCGAGCAGGCGCAGCGTGCCGAGTCCATCGGCATTCGCCGTGTATTCCGGCTCCTCGAACGACACCGCGACATGGCTCTGCGCGGCGAGGTTGTAGATTTCGTGCGGCTCGACTTCCTGCACGATGCGCGTGAGGCTGGTCGAATCGGTGAGATCACCGTAGTGCAGCGTCAGCGCCGGGCCCTTTTCATCGAGTTCGCTGTACAGATGATCGATGCGCTCGGTGTTGAACGACGACGCGCGACGTTTCACGCCATGCACTTCGTAGCCTTTGGCCAACAGGAGCTCGGCGAGATAGGCCCCATCCTGGCCGGTAACACCGGTGACCAATGCACGTTTCTTTTCCATCAATCGATCCGCCTGCGAAGAATGGCGTCGCACGTCACGCTGTGCGCCGCAAGGTGGGCGATGGTAGCGGCGCCCCGTCTCAAGGTACAGCCTTAGCCGGCATGCGCAGGCGAGGACACGCTGCGTCCACGTCCTATCCCGTAATACGCGATGCCTGCGGCTTCCAGCGCGCCGGGCTCGAAGATATTGCGGCCATCGAAGACGACTGCCGATTTCAACAGGCTGCGCACACGCCCGAGATCGGGGCTGCGGAACGCTTTCCATTCGGTGACGATGACCAGCGCATCCGCGCCTTCGAGCGCGGCGTACTGTGAATCACAAAGCAGCAGATCGGTACGCTCGCCATAGATGCGCGTGACCTCGTGGTGCGCCTCGGGATCGTAGGCACGAACGCTGCAGCCGGATGCCCACAACTGCTCCAGCAAGGTACGGCTCGGCGCCTCGCGCATGTCGTCGGTGTTCGGCTTGAACGCCAATCCCCACAATGCGATGGTCCTGCCGGCAAGATCGCCATCGAAGTGACGCGAGAGCAATTCGTGCAACTTGCGCTTTTGCGCGGCATTGGTCGCCTCGACCGCGCTCAGAACGCCCGGTTCGTAGTCATGGCTGCGCGCGATCTGTTCCAGCGCCTTCACGTCCTTGGGGAAACATGAGCCGCCGTAACCCGCGCCGGGATAGATGAAGTGGTAGCCGATGCGCGGATCCGAGCCGATGCCGATACGCACCTGCTCGATATCCGCGCCAACGCGCTCGGCGATATTGGCGATCTCGTTCATGAAGCTGATCTTGGTCGCGAGCATCGCATTCGCCGCGTACTTGGTCAGCTCGGCGGAACGCACATCCATGACCACGATGCGGTCGTGATTGCGATTGAACGGCGCGTACAGCGCACGCAGCGCGTCGATCGCGCGTGGACTGTCGCTGCCGATGATGATTCGGTCCGGACGCAGGCAATCCTGCACCGCGTCGCCTTCTTTCAGGAATTCGGGATTGGAGGCGACATCGAAGCTCGCATCGCTGCCGCGTGCGTCGAGTTCGGCGCGGATCGCATCGCGTACGCGATCCGCAGTGCCGACCGGAACCGTGGATTTGTTGACGACGATCGCGTGCCGATCGAGCACACGAC
>JBEBXZ010000320.1:0-3773 GCA_040391335.1 Dokdonella fugitiva
TAAGCGACAAAATCCAGTCGATCATCTGGCGTTCCTGATTCTGCGAGTCGTTCTGACCAGAAGATCTCACGACCCGCCATTTCCTCATCGATTCCGGAACAGCGCTCGTACTGAACAGCAAGCATGGCTCTATTGGCTTCGAGCGTGTCGGGATCGTTCTTGAACAGATCTTCGATGTGTTGAGTAGATCGCTCAAGCATCTTCGGTGAACGAGGTCGTCCAGCGCACTTTCTCAGCGCGTGCGAAAGCGTGCGCATGGCAACAAGATCCCCTTGGGAAGCAAGCGCTTCCAGGTGAACGAACTGCTTGGAAAGACTTACGACTTGATAGGTCTGGCCGGGGATCTCGCGGAAATCATCTTCCACCAGCTGGATGGAGTATTTCGTAAAAGGAGAAGTTGACGCCGATTTTCGATTTTTTCCGTAATCCGTCGCTGCTTCGGAGCGATTTGGCTCGGTGGAAGTCTTGCCGGTGTTCTCTGTTATTCGATGCGCGGATGACGAGGAAGAATCATCAGTAGTGGTGGTGACAGGGGCGCTTACATGCCCCCTCAACCCCAGTGCTACGCACAGTGCTCCAACAACGATAGTCATGATGACGAGGGCAAGCAGTCGCTTGCCGCGCCATCCTTTGCGCCAATGATTCGCAATCAATTGCCTTACTCCCTTTTTCAGCAAGAACGCTCATGGAAACTCTCTGAGCAGTCAGCTTCCATGAACGTCTGTAAATGCTGCACTCTGCACACGAGGAGCGTCAACACCATGCAGGACGTCTAGTGGAACCAATGACTTGTAACAATTGAATCCACAGTGCCTCTGCGGGTCGTACCGAAGCAGTTCCACTTCACGGATTTTGGCAACTCGTTGTACTGCCGGTTGTAGCGAACGAGTTTTTGCCTGATATCAGTGACGGAGATGAAGACGACCGCGGCGATGCAACGGACCGTTTACTGAACTTGCTGCTCCAAGAAATATCTGCACAACGCGGCGACATTGGAGAGCAGCCTCGGCTCGCTACATGATCTGTCGCCTGACGTTCGAGATGCGCGGCGTGCCTGGGTTTTTCGGAACACGTCTTCTCGCTTGAAGGATCATCCACCTCACGCCTCTTCTGCCGGTGGCTGCATGGCGTGGGCAATGCTTTTTCGGATCGCATTCACCGCCTCACGGCACATCTGCGCGGCGGGCAAGGTCGCATCGACGTACAGCGTCCCCTCGGGTGGCGCATCGCGGCGTGCGAATACGTCGTTGACGGTTTCCGGCGTGCGATCGCGGGCGGCGTGCGAATTCGCCACGAGATCCCGGGCCACGCGTTGGCGTGCCGTCTCCAGCGGACAATCGACGAACAGCGGGATCGTCACCATATGATGGCGGGCAGCCAGTTCGGCGATGCGATCGAGTTCCTCGCGACGCGAGAACGTCATGCCATCGATCACGCTACCGACCCGCAGCATGCAGTTGATTTCCAGCGCGAGGACGAGGCTGCGGTAAGCGGCGCGCTTCTCGATGAAGCTGTAGCTGCAGCGCGGGAACATCGCCGCGCGGATCTGGTCGCGACAGACGCGGCGCAAGTCGAGCTGGTCCTCGATCGCCCGTGCAACGACGCTCTTGCCAGCGCCCGGCAATCCCATCACGGCAACCACGATCGGTGGCGGACCGGACACGGGTTCACGCGGACTGGCCGCTCCGGTGGGTGGCGCGTCGGGAAGTACGAAGGATGGATGCTTGCCCGTCATGCTGCTTCCAAGGCTGCGCCGAATCGCAAACGAACGGACCGAGACTGCCACGAGCCCCGGTGCAAGCCAAGCCCCGCGCACCCCGAGTCGATCACGGCTGGCCCGCACAGGGGTTTGCCGCGATAATCGGAAACCGCCGCAGCGAAACCGACATGGCCGCACGTTCCTTCTACGTCAAACGTTTCCTGATCACCGGGTTGCTGACCTTCGTCCCGCTGTGGCTGACCTGGATCGTCTTCAAGTTCGTGTTCGGCCTGCTTTCCGAAGTCAGCGCGCCGCTGGTCGGCGGACTGGTTTCGGCCCTCGGCAGCAGTTGGCCGGCAACGGGGCGATTCCTCGGCCAACCCTGGCTGATTTCGCTGATCGCCTTCGTGATCACCCTGCTCGCGCTATACCTGCTCGGCTTCGCCGCGAACTTCGTGGTGGGCAGGCGCCTGATCGAGGGTCTCGAACGACTCATCGACCGCATTCCGATCGTGCACTCGATCTACGGCGGCACGAAGAAGCTGATGTCGGTGCTGCAGAACAAGCCGTCCGGTACGCAACGCGTCGTGCTGATCGATTTCCCGTCCCCGGAACTCAAGTCGGTCGGATTCGTCACGCGTATCTTCCACGACGCGAATGGCCGCGAATTGGCCGCCGTCTATGTGCCGACCACACCGAATCCAACCGGCGGATATCTCGAAATCGTGCCCATCGAACGCCTCACGGCGACCGACTGGTCCGTCGACCAGGCCATGGCTTTCATCCTTTCCGCCGGGGCGGTGGCGCCGGATACGTTGCCGTTCACAACGGAATGGCCGACGCCGACGAGCATGCCGCGCCACGAGCGCCCCGCGCCGCTGCCTGGCGACTGAAGCGCGCGTCCACGCGGTTGGGCGGGATGACTATCGACACTGCAAGCCACTGAACCCGCTCGGTAAAATTCGTGTCACTCGTTCTTCGCCGGCTGCATTCGGCACTCCCCATTGCTCCAGTCGCGATCCGCCAGGATCGTTCGATCCAACCCATCAGCTGTGCGCCCTCGTGCCCACACTTACCAGGAACCTCCATGAAACCGACGTCGTTGAAACCACTGGCCATCGCGGCCGGTATTGCCATCGCCCTGAGTGGCTGCACGAAGGAGCCTGCGGTCGAGGCCACTCCGGCTGCCCAGGAAGCGGCGAAACAAACCGTTGCGGAAGCGCCGAAACATGTCGCGTTCGACATCGGCGAGCTGGATTCGTCGATCAACGCCTGCGCCGATTTCAACGGTTACGTGAATGCGAAGTGGGTCGCGGCGAATCCGATTCCAGGCGACAAGACACGCTGGGGCGCTTTCGATGAACTGCGAGAGAAGAGCCTCGAAACCCAGCACAGGATCGTCGAACAAGCGGCCGCGAAGAAGGATGCCGCGGCGGGTTCGATCGAACAGAAGATCGGCGCGCTGTACCGCTCCGGCATGGACGAGGCCGCCATCGAGCAACTCGGCCATCAGCCGCTCAGCGCGGAAATCGCGAAGATCGATGCACTGAAATCCGGCAAGGATGTCGCCGAGTACCTCAAGGACAGCTTCACACGCGGCCAGGGAACGCTGTTCTCCTTCGGTGCGGAAGCCGACTTCAAGAATTCGTCGCGCAAGATCGCCTATGCGTTCCAGGGCGGCATCGGCCTGCCGACCAAGGACTACTACACGAAACAAGACTACGCCGCGATCCGCGAGGCCTACGTCGCGCATATCGAGCGCGTGCTGACCTTGATCGGCACTGACGAAGCATCGGCCAGGAAACAGGCCGCGACCGTATTCGCCTTTGAAAAGAGCCTCGCCGCCGCTTCGCTGGCACCGGTTGAACTGCGCAATCCGGAGAACCAGTACCACTTCGTGACCGTCGCCGAAGCGAACAGGATCACGCCGCATTTCGATTGGGCTGCATTCTTCAGCGCGCAGGACGCGGACGTGACCGATGGATTCTCGCTGTCGCAACCGACGTTCTTTGCCGAAGTCGACAGGATGCTCGCAAAGACGCCGGTCGCCGACTGGCAGGCCTATCTGCGTTAC
>JBEBXZ010000321.1:0-3771 GCA_040391335.1 Dokdonella fugitiva
GCCGCTTACACACTTTCCAGGCGTGCTCCTTCAACCACTCGGACACCTCTCCGCAACACATGGCCTTGCGGCCACCCGTCGGTTCGATATCGGCAAGCGACATTGGCTCCGACGGGCCGCGGAGGATACTAGGCAAGTCGGTGCCAGACAAGTTCGCAATGAAGTGATTTGGTCAGGCGGTCGATAACTTGGCACAATCGGCGATCCTCCTGCGGAAGTTCCGATGTCGTATCAGGTCCTCGCGCGCAAATGGCGTCCCCGGCAGTTTTCCGAACTGGTCGGGCAGGAACATGTCGTGCGCGCACTGTCCCATGCACTGGATGGCGGGCGCATCCACCACGCTTTCCTGTTCACCGGTACCCGCGGCGTCGGCAAGACGACGATCGCGCGTATCTTCGCGAAATCCCTCAATTGCGAGAACGGGCCGACGTCGCAGCCCTGCGGCGTCTGCGGCATCTGCAAGGAGATCGACGCGGGGCGCTTCGTCGACCTGCTGGAGATCGACGCGGCCAGCAATACCGGCATCGACAACGTGCGTGAGTTGATCGACAACGCGCAGTATTCACCGTCGCGCGGGCGCTACAAGGTCTACCTGATCGACGAGGTGCACATGCTGTCGAAGGCCGCGTTCAATGCGCTGCTGAAGACGCTTGAGGAACCACCGGCGCATGTGAAATTCCTGCTGGCGACCACCGATCCGCAGAAACTGCCGGTGACCGTGCTCTCGCGTTGCATCAAGTTCAATTTGAAGCGGCTCACGCCCGAGCAGATCGTCGGCCAGATGCGGCATATCCTCGGTGCCGAGGAGATCGAATTCGAAGGCGAGGCGATCGACGTGCTGTCGCGTGCCGCGGATGGTTCGTTGCGCGATGGTCTCTCATTGCTCGATCAGGCGATCGCGCATGGGGGCGGCAAGCTGAGCGCTGCGGAAGTCCATGCGATGCTGGGCACGGTCGAGCGCGCCAAGGTCAGGACGCTGCTCGATGCGCTGGCGGCAAACGATGCGCCAGCCTTGCTTGACGAGATTGCGCGGATTGCCGAATTCGCCCCGGATTTCGCCCAGGTGCTCGACGAACTTGCCGGCCTGTTGCACCGCATCCAGTTGCGCCAGTTGCTGGCCGGGGCTGGTGGCGATGACGACGGGCTGGCCGATCTGGCGACGGCGATCGATCCGCGCGAAATCCAGCTCTACTACCAGATTGCGGTCACCGCGAGGCGTGATCTGCCGCTCGCACCGACCCAGCGCGTCGGCTTCGAGATGGCCTTGCTGCGCATGCTCGCATTTGCCCCGTCTTCGACGTCGGGCACGGCGCCTGTGGCGCGTGCATCGATGCCGCGTGCGGTGAGCGGCTCGCCAGTATCCGCGCCAGTTGCAGCGCCGCCATCGCATGCCGCCGAGGCACCGCGTTCCGTGGCACCGCCAGCACCGGAACCGTCAACGCGTGAACGCCCTGCTGCCAGCGCGCCCGCCGCGCCGAGCGGTCCACTGCAGATCGACGATTGGTCGCAACTGGTCGAGCGCTCTTCGCTGGGCGGGCCGGTCGGCCAGCTTGCCCTGCATGCCGTGCTCTGCGGTGTCGATGGCAATGTCCTGAGGCTGGGCCTGAAATCGATGCATGAGCATCTCGCCTCGCCGCAGATGATCGAACTGCTCGAGAAACGCCTTGGCGACACGCTGGGTCGTGCGATTCGCGTGCGCACCGAACGAATCCGGGATGCCGGCGACGTGCCGGAAAGTCCGGCAGACATGCGCGCGCGCAATGCGGCGACCCGCCAGCAGGAAGCCCATGATGGCCTGCATTCCGATCCTGTCGTGCAATCCCTGATCGATACCTTCGATGCGAGAATCCTCCCGGATTCCGTTCGACCCCTGGAGAAATGAAATGAAAGGCCCGCTTGCCGGATTGATGCAGCAGGCGCAGCGCATGCAGGAAAACATGCAGCGCGCGCAAGAAGAACTCGCCCAGCTCGAAGTCACCGGTCAGGCCGGTGGCGGCCTGGTCAGCGTGATCATGACCGGCCGTCACGAAGTGCGCCGGGTGACGATCGATCGCAAGCTGTTCGCCGATGATCCCGAAATGGCCGAGGATCTGGTTGCCGCCGCGACGAATGACGCGGTGAACAAGGTTGCCGCACTGAGCCAGGAGCGCATGGGCGGACTCGCATCGGGTCTCAACCTGCCGCCGGGTTTCAAGATGCCGTTCTGAGCTACGGAATCTGCCGATCCGGCAGCCTGTCATTTGAACCACGCGCCGCGTTTCGAGATGCCAGCCTCGGCAATGCCGCGCTGACATGCCGATCGCCCGTCCTTCCTTGCACCGAAGCCTTCGCTGACCGATGTCCACCGGATCCCCACTGCTTGCCGAGCTGATCGAAGCCTTGCGTTGCCTCCCCGGAGTCGGTGCAAAGACCGCGCAGCGCATGGCTTTCCATGTGCTCGAGCGCGACCGGCCCGGTGCGCGCCGGCTCGCCGAGCGACTGCTGCAGGCCATCGACAAGGTCGGCAACTGCCAGCGCTGCCGCGGCTTCAGCGAACAGGCCATCTGTTCGCTGTGCGCGAATACGTCGCGCGATGCGCAGTTGCTGTGCATCGTCGAAACGCCGGTCGATCAACTCGCGATCGAGCAGGCGACCGATTTCCGCGGGCACTATTTCGTGCTGCTCGGACGACTTTCACCGCTGGACGGACTGGGCCCGAAGGAGCTCGGGCTCGATCTGCTGGCCGCCCGGCTCGCCGAGGGCGAAGTGCAGGAACTGATCGTGGCGACCAATCCGACCGTCGAAGGCGAGGCGACCGCACACATGCTGGCGCAGCTTGCGCGTGCGGCGGGCGTGCGCGCGAGCCGTCTCGCGCATGGCGTGCCGCTCGGCGGGGAACTCGAATTCATCGATCGCGGCACGCTCGCGCATGCGTTTGGCGGTCGCCAGTCATTGCTCTGAGGAGAGAAGCGTGGACGAAACGATTTTCAGCAAGATCATCCGGCGCGAAATTCCTGCCGACATCGTCTATGAGGACGAGGATGTCCTCGCGTTCCGCGACATCAATGCACAGGCGCCGACGCACGTGCTGTTCATCCCGCGCCGACCGATCGCCACCCTGAATGATCTCGGCGAGGAGGACGCGCTGCTGATTGGCAAGCTGGTGCTGGCGGCCAGCCGCTATGCCAAGGCACAGGGTTTCGCCGAAGACGGCTATCGCTGCGTGATGAACTGCAATCGCGACGGCGGGCAGACGGTGTTCCATATCCATCTGCATCTGCTGGCCGGGCGCAGCATGCACTGGCCGCCCGGCTGAGCAGCTTTACTTGCCGCGCGGCGGCGGTGGCGTCGGACGCGGCTTGACGATCACGATCGGGGGCTGGTTCCAGTAGCCGCCCCAGTAGCCGCCACCCCAGTACGGTCCGAAGCCCGGACCCCAGAACGGGTCGTAGCCCCAGTTCCTCTGTTCGACGACCAATGGGCGTTTCGGCCACAGGTACACGGCATCCGCGGCGATTCGCGGATAGGTGTATTCGTATTCGCCGACGCGTCCTTTCTCGCTGCCATCGACCCGGCCGACCACGGTCAGGTCGCGGCCCTTGATGAAGACTTCGGGATCGTAGAATCCGTTGCGGCAGGCGATGAAGCGGCCATCGCTCTGGTCGCGGCGCAGCGGACGCGCCGAACCATCGAGTTCGCGTGCAAGGATCTCGAAACAGGTGGAGCTTGCAGACGGTTCGACCCTGATGATTTCGCCGCCCCAGCGCACGCGTTCGCCGGTATGCGCACCGG
>JBEBXZ010000322.1:0-3768 GCA_040391335.1 Dokdonella fugitiva
CCGACGAAATGCTGCGCATGGGCTTCATCGACGACGTCGAGGCCGTGCTCAAGAAAACGCCGCCGACGCGCCAGATCGCGCTGTTCTCGGCGACCATGCCGCCGCAGATCCGGCGCATCGCGAATGCGCACCTGCGTGAACCAGTCGAGATCACGATCAAGTCGAAGACGACCACCGCCGCGAAAACGCGCCAGCGCTACTGGCTGGTCAGCGGCATGCACAAGCTCGACGCACTGACGCGCATCCTGGAGGCCGAGCCGTTCGACGCGATGATCGTTTTCGCACGCACCAAGCAGGCAACCGAGGAACTGGCCGAGCGATTGCAGGCACGTGGCCTTGCTGCGGCAGCGATCAATGGTGACCTCGCCCAGGCGCAGCGCGAACGCGCGATCCAGCAGCTCAAGGATGGCAAGCTCGATATCCTCGTCGCCACCGACGTCGCCGCGCGCGGCCTCGACGTCGAGCGCATCAGCCATGTTCTGAACTACGACATTCCCTACGACACCGAGTCCTACGTGCACCGCATCGGCCGCACCGGACGCGCCGGACGCGAAGGTGATGCGATCCTGTTCGTCACGCCGCGCGAACGCAACATGCTGCGCGCGATCGAACGTGCCACGCGCCAGCCGATCGAGATCATGGAGCTGCCATCGGTCGATATCGTCAACGATCGTCGCATCACGCGCTTCAAGGATCGTATCGGCGTTGCACTCGCAGCCAGCGATCTCGGCGTGTTCCGTACCGTGATCGAGCAGTACGAGCGAGAGAACGATGTGCCGGCAATCGAAATCGCTGCCGCGCTGGCGCGTCTTGCACAGGGCGACAAGCCACTGCTGCTTGATGCCAGGCCGCAACCGCAAACGCGCGAATTCGATCCGACCGCACGTCGTGAGCGCAAGGATTTCGCCGAGCGATCGGAGCGTCATCGCGACGATCGACCGGATCGCGCACCGCGAGCCGGCCGCAGCGAGCATCCACGCGCTGCACGCACCGAAGCCTTCAGCAACCCGGCTGAAGACGGACGTCGCCGTGATCCGCGCCCTGCTCCATCGGGTCCGCGCAACGACTCCGTGCATCGTGATCCGGAAGCAGGCATGGAAACCTTCCGCGTCGAAGTCGGCCATATGCACGGCGTGAAGCCCGGCAACATCGTCGGCGCGATCGCCAACGAGGCGGAACTCGACAGCAAGCACATCGGCCGCATCACGATTCGCGAGGATCACACGCTCATCGATCTGCCGGAAGGCATGCCCTCGGAAATCCTCGGCCTGCTGAAGAAGACCTGGGTCGCGGGTCAGCGTCTGCGCATCAGCCGCGGAACCGCGGGTGATCCGAATGATTCAGGCGATTCGCACGAATCCGGTTCACGTCCGCCGCGCGCTGGTGGAAAGCCAAGCTACCCGCGATCAGGCGGAGCCGGCAAACCACGCGGACCACGCAAGCCGTTCTGAACAGGATCGCGCGCCGCATCACGCAGCGCGCCTGCGCTCCAGACAAACAAGCCGGCTCACGCCGGCTTGTTTGTGTTTGCAGTTCTCAATCCCGTAGCGGCTGGTTCGAGGCTCCCTATCAGCCAGCGCCCTGCCCACACGCTGCGACAAGCCGTACCGCATCGCACGGCGCAGATGCGCTCCGCCGTCAGCGCACGCTGTCCGCAGCGTAGCCACCTTCGATGCCCTTGGTCGCAATCGCAACCGCATCGTGCGGATGCAGGCTCTCGAAATGCGATGCGCGCAGCCAGAAGTCGGTAAGGCGTTCGTCGCCATCCAGCGCCTTTTGCATGCGCCGTGCCGCATCCTCGCAGAACATGAGGTTCTGGCCATTGAGCAATGCGAATGCCTGCTCGTCCTCGCGTTTGACCGCGGTCTGCACCGGCGTGGCAAGAGCGCTTTCGACGCGATCGACAAGGTCCACGATCGGAAACTCGAAGCCCGTGGCCAGACGCACGCGCACGCGCGCACTGCTGCGCTGGCTGTGCGGCGTGGCGACGATGCCTTTCTCGCTGCCGAGCCAGGCCAGTACCGCCGCGTGATCGAGCGGCTGGTCCAACGCGAAATCGGCGCTGAACTGTTCCTTGATCAACTGTCTTGCCAGCGCCGCCGAGCATGGACAGGTGCTCGAATAGAGGATTTCGGTTTCGAGTTCCAGCGAGAACTCGCCGTGTTCCATGCGCGCCTCGATGCTGACCGGATAGCTCTTCCAGCCACTGTTGTCACTCTGCAATGCCTGCCGGCGGACCATGTGGTCGAAGCGCACGATGATCTTCGCGCGATCCGACAGATCCGCATGCGAATCGAGGAAATCGCGCAACAGGCGACGCAACGAGCAAGGCGTCAATGGCTCGCTCGACAGATGGCGATCGACATGCAGATAGAGGCGCGACATGTGGATGCCGCGTGCGTCGGCCCGGCGCAGGTTCACATAGGCCGCGACGCGTCCCGGCGACTGGCTCACCACGCCATCGTCGCCCATCAGGCGCACGGGCACGGCGATTTCGTCCATGCCGACCCATTCGAGTTGACCGGCGGTACTGGCTTCCGCCTCGCTGGCAATGTCCGGCATCACGCGCGCGGTGTTCTGGATCGACGTCATCGGAGTGTCCGCTGGAAACAGGAAACTGGCGCTCGGGCAACCAGTGAGAACCATCATGTGGGGCAAGCATGCCCGCGGATCAAGGGGATTTGGAGTATGCGCCGCTATTCCGCGAGACTCGCCGCGCCGCGCGCCAGGTCGCCCAGACTACGCCGAGAGGCAGTCGATCGAGCCCGGAACCGACGCTCGCCAGCGGGTCTGCAGCCAGGGAAGCACGCCGTGCGCGGGCGCGATCGGCACTCAGCGAGGCGGCGGCAAGCGGCGCCAGTCCACGCACATCGATCTCCGCCATCTGTGCGGCGAGCATGCCGAACCATTCGCGCAATGCGGCGCGCGTCGGCTCCGCAGCGATATCCAGCGCGGAACGTGACAGCGTATGGCGCGCCAGCAGATCGAGCGGCAACAGCAGGCGCCCGGCCTCCAGGGATTCGGTGAGCACGATCGTCTCGTGCAGCAGGCGCGACAAGGCCGAGGCCTTTGCCTGCGCATCAGGATCGATACCGCCGAAAAGCGTGGTCTCGATCGACGCCAGCGGCCGATAGAAGGCCGATACCGCGTCGAGCGATGCCTGCAGACTCGATGTCGGCTCCGCTTCACGCTGCGCCATCGCCCCGGAAATGAGCGACTGCCAGGCCAGCGCCTCGATCTTCGACACGCCGCTGGATTCCACGAGTGCCTGGGTCAGCGGATGCCGCGCCTGCCCTGCGTGCAGGTGGGCGAACTCGTCCGCCCACCATTGCAGCTTGCCGATCGCGACCTGTGCCTCGCGAATACGGAATGCCGCATGCGCGATTTCATAGCCAATGCAGGCAAACGCGGAGCGCGCCGACCGTTGCGGCTCGGGGAAGAACCGCAGGGCGAGCGCAAGTTCCGGATAGGCCACGGCCCACTTCTGCTCGAAGCTCGCGATTCCCTGCCGTGCCGGCATCACTCAGCCCAGATGCAGCAGCGGCGGCAACGCATCGACGCTGTCGACCACGATATCGGCACCCCAGGCATGCGGATCGCCGCCATTGAGATAACCCCAGCCGGCGGCGATCGTGCGCGCGCCCGCGCCACGGCCGGCTTCGACGTCGCGCAGGTCGTCGCCGACGAACAGGATGCGCGTCGGATCGACGCCAATCTGCGCGCAGGCATGCAACACGGGCGCCGGATCCGGCTTGCGTTGCGGCAAGG
>JBEBXZ010000323.1:0-3767 GCA_040391335.1 Dokdonella fugitiva
GCTCGCGCATACTTGGATTCGACTGGACGCGCGACGGACGATCCATCGTGTTTTCGTCCAATCACGCCGGCAACCCCGAGCTGTACGCAGTGGATGTGAACAGCCTGCAGGTCGAACCGCTCGGCATCTCGCCCGCATACATGCCGCATCTCTCACGCCAGACTGATGGCGGCGTGTATTCGATCCCGGAACGCAAGACGCAGTTTGCGATCCTGCCCGCCGACGGCAGCGCGAAAGCACGCCACGTCGCCGCCTCGACCACCGACGATCGCGAAGCCGCGCTGTCGCCGGAGGCCAGTCGTGTCGCCTTCATAACGCGGCGCTCGGCACGCGACCAGCTGTGGTTGCAGGATCTCGTCAACGACGATGCCTACGCCTTGACCGACATCGCCGAAGGTAGCCCGCGATTCCCCGCATGGCGCGCCGATGGCCATGCGATCGGCTTCGTGTTGCGTGGCAACGGCCCGGGATCGGCATGGGAAGTCGATATCACCACGCGCGCTCAACGTCGCCTTTCACCGCCCGGGATCGATGTCCATCATTTGTCCTATGCCAGCGACGGACGCGTGTTCGCCGTGGCCTTGCGAGACGGACAACAAGGCCTGTTCGAACTGCATGCCACGCACGCCGAACTGGTCGAACGCGGCGTCAGCCTCGTGCGCGCGGGCAACGAGCTGACCGGGGTGCTCGTCAACTACACCGATCGCCTCGGCGTGTTCCGCCTCGGCGAGAACGGCGCGGGATCGAGCAAGGTGGCCGACGCACCGAACTTCCGCTCCGAGATGCCGTGGGCCCTGAGCGGCTCGCGCATCTTCCACGTCATTGAAGAATTTCCGAGCCGTCGCGTACGCGAAGTCGATCTGGCCAGCGGCACCGAACGCATCGTCGGCAGCGTCGAACTCGGCCTCGGTATTCTGGGCGTCAGCGCCGATGCGGCCGGAAAAAACCTTCTCGTATGGGTCAGCCAGGTCGAAGGTTCGGATATCGGCAGCTTCCGCCTGCGCCGTCGCGAGCATCTTCCAGCCGCGTCCTGAACGCGATCGGGCCGCGCGCGGAAACAGGTCGCCGGCTCCATGGTGCAGGCCTTGCGCATTGCAATATCGAAATTTGCCGTCATCCGTGACAAATGGCGCTTTTGCCGGCCTGTACTTTCAGCCAATGATCGGTTTTGGGGCCTTTCGACGTCATTGACGAACATGCCTTCCGCGACAGCCATCGAAAACCCAGCAGCCGCATCGTCGTTTCCGACGACCGGTATCCTGCGCGTGGGTCCGCACCGTCTCGATGTCGGCGCCTTGCGCCTGCTCGATGCGCCGGAACAGGGGCGACTGACACTGAAGGCGGTGCAATTGCTGCTGGAGCTTTGCCGGTATCGCGGCGAAACGGTCACCCGTGACCACCTGCTCGATACGGTCTGGCGCGGCACCTCGCCGACGCCCGAGGTCGTCACCCAGGGCATCAAGGAACTGCGGCGTGTGCTGGGCGACAGCACCGAAGTCCCGGTGTTCATCGAAACGGTTCCCAAGGTCGGCTACCGCCTGATTTGCGATGCCCAGTTCGAAACCGGCGAACCGGCCGCCAATGACGACGTCTCGCCCGTTCCAATGCCGATCGCCGCTGCCTCCGGCGGCAGCAAGCCAGGACGGCCGACGCGCTCGCTCGTGCTGGCCTCGCTCGGCGCCATCGCCGTGGTCGCGATCGGCCTGCTGATCACCAGCACGCCGCGCGCGTGGGCGCCGTGGATGGAAAAGCGCGGCTGGTCGGCCGACCAGATTCGCCGCGTCACCACCTCGCCGCTGATGGAGGCGATGCCGCGCATTTCCGACGATGGCAGCCAGGTGCTCTATCTGGCCGCCGATCTCGATCCGGCGACCGACAACCCCTACATGCGCGCGAAACTGCGCGGCCTCGGCGGCTCGCGCACGATCGATATCGAAGCACCGAAGGAAAGCTGGGAACGTTCCGCGAGCTGGGCGCCGGGCGGCAACGAGATCGCGATCGTGCGCGCCGACAACAGCGGTTGCCGCATCCTCGGCATGCCGGTGCTCGGTGGTGCAACGCGCCTGCTCGGCACCTGCGTGAACGATCGCCCGCCGCAGTTCGACTGGTCGCCCGATGGCCTGCATCTGATCGGTTCGGATTTTTCCGCGCCCGAGCAGAGCCATTCGGTGCTGTCGAGCCAGCCGATCGGCGGCGGACCGATCCTGCCGCTCGAATACCCGCACCTGGAAGGCGAAGTCGACCTCGCACCACGCTATTCACCGGACAAGCAATGGATCGCGTTCCGGCGCGGACTGCTGCCTTTCAGCGATCTCTACCTGATGCCGGCCGAAGCGCCGCGCAGCTTGCGCAGGCTCACCACGCTCGGATCGCGGCTCGCCGGCTTCGACTGGACGCGCGACGGCAAGGCCATCGTGTTCTCCTCCGATCATGCCGGAGGCCCGGCGTTGTACACGGTCGACGTCAACAATCTCGTGATCGAACCGCTCGGCATCGAACCGGCGCGTTCGCCTAGCCTGGCGCGGCACGCCGACATCGGCACTTATTCGATCCCCGACGACATCTACCAGTTGGCGATGCTGCGGGCCGATGGCAGCGGCCCGGTGCGCAGCGTCGCGCAATCGACGACCAGCGACCGCGAAGCCGATCTTTCTCCTGACGGCCAGCGCATTGTCTTCGTCACGCGGCGCGCCGCGCGCGACCAGTTGTGGCTGCACGATCTCGCCAATGACGAAGCATTTGCGCTGACCGCGCTCGAAGAAGGCGTACCGCGCTTTCCGGAGTGGCGCGCCGATGGTCGCGCGATCGCCTTCGTGTTGCGCGGCCTCGGCCCTGGCTCGGCCATCGAAATCGATCTCGAATCGCGTCGCCAGCGCCGGCTCTCGCCCGCCGCTCTCGATGTGCACTACGTCAGCTACGGGGACGATGGCCGTGTCTACGCGGTGGCCCTGCAGGACGGCGAGCACGGCTTGTTCGAGCTGCTCGCCGATGGCAGTACGCGCCTGCTCGAATCGGGGGTCAGTTTCGCGCGCGCCGGCGATGCGGCAACCGGCGTCGTATTCAATTACCTGCACCGTCCCGGCCTGTTCCGGCTTGGCAAGAACGGCGGACCCGCCGAGAAGATCGCCGATCAGCCGAACTTCCGCTACGAGATGCCGTGGAGCCTTTCGGGATCACGCGCCTTTCACGTGTTGCCCGAATTCCCGACGCGGCGTGTTGCGGAAGTCGATCTGCGCACCGGGGCACAGCGCATTGTCGGTAGCGTGGAGCTGGGCCTGGCGATCGTCGCGGTGAGTTCCGACCATGCCGGAGAACAATTGCTGGTCTGGGTTTCTACCGCGGAAGGATCGGACATCGGCAGCTTCCGCCTGCAATCGCAACAACCTGCCGCCACCGTGCGGCCGGCGACCGCCTTCCGCTGAGCGTCCGCCCGCAAATTCTCCCCACGAGACCATTTCGCGGAAGCACCGCAGGGCGTTTCATCGCCGCACACGATAGCCAGGCAATTCCCATCCTCATATAGCCCCGCACCTCGGCTCCGGGCTGCATGACTTGAAACCGCCAATCCTCCTAGAGCACGTCGTTCCGGCGCAGGCCGGGACCCAGTGCCTTCAACGAAGCGCGGTGTACTTGCAGGCCGATGGAGCGACTCGCATGCACTGCTTCGCCACAACCTAATGCACGCTCATGCCGCCAGGCCCGGGCCTGCGCCGGGCAACGGGAATGGGTTGCGTAGCGCGCCCGGTTCGACCCGATGGCCTGTTGAA
>JBEBXZ010000324.1:0-3754 GCA_040391335.1 Dokdonella fugitiva
GTCTCGAATTGTCCTATACGCGCATCGTCGCGCCGATTTCCGGTGTGATCTCGAAACGCATGGTCAAGGTCGGCAACTACATCCAGATCAACCAGGCGCTGTTCCAGATCGACAACTTCGATCCGCTGCTCGCCGTGCTCAACGTGCCGGAACGCGAACTCAATACCCTGCATGCGCAGCAGGTGGTGCAGATGCGCGTGGATGCGATCGCGGAACAGGTTTTCGAGGGACGCATCCAGCGCATCAGCCCGGTCGTCGATTCGGCGACGGGCACGTTCCGCGTTACTTGTGAATTTCGCGACAGGAGCGCGCGACTCAAGTCCGGCATGTTCGGCCGACTGGAAATTTCCTATGCCAGCCATGACGACGCGTTGACGATCCCGCGCAGCGCATTGATCGAGGAAGACGGTGAAAGTGCCGTGTTTGTCGTCGTCGCGGGAAGCAGCGTGGAGAAGGACAAGCCGGCATCCGACAAGCCGGCGAAAGCGGTCGCGGCAAAAGCCGAGGATGCAAAGAAGGACGAGAAGAAGCCGCCGGCATGGGTCGCGCAACGTCACCTGATCAAGACGGGCTATGGCGATGCGGAATATGTGGAAGTGCTCGACGGCATCGCCGAGGGCGATCGGGTGATCACGATCGGTCGCAGCGCGGTGCGTGATGGCACCGCCGTGCAGGTGCTCGAGGGCGTGCAATGAATATCGTCGATTTCGCCACGCATCGCCGCGTCACGGTCGGCATGACCACGTTGACCCTCGTGCTGTTCGGACTGATTGCGTTGTCCGGGCTCAAGGTCAATCTGCTGCCGGATCTCTCGTATCCCACCTTGACCGTGCGCACCGAGTACGAAGGCGCCGCGCCGATCGAGATCGAGAACCTGATCTCGCAGCCGGTCGAGGAGGCGCTCGGCGTGGTCAAGAACGTGCGCAAGATCCATTCGGTCTCGCGCACCGGCCAGTCCGACGTGATCCTCGAATTCACCTGGGGCACGGACATGGAAATGGCCAGCCTCGAGACGCGCGACAAGCTCGATATCCTGAGCCTGCCGCTGGAATCGAAGAAGCCGATCCTGCTGCGCTTCAATCCGTCGACCGATCCGATCATCCGGCTTGGCCTGAGCGGCAGCGCCTCGGGTGCGGGTTTCAACGAGGCCGAACTCAAGCAGTTGCGACGCTTCGCCGATGACGAATTGAAGAAGCGCCTCGAACCCGTCACCGGGGTCGCCGCGGTCAAGGTCGGCGGCGGCCTGGAAGACGAGATCGATGTCGCGCTGGACCAGCAGAAGCTCGCACGGCTCAATCTCAACGTCGCCGACGTCGTCACGCGCCTGCGCAGCGAGAACGTCAATGTCTCGGCGGGACGCATCGAGGAAGGCAGCCAGCGTTACCTCGTGCGTACGATCAACCAGTTCACGAATCTCGACCAGATGCGCGACATGCTGGTCAAGGTCGACAACGGCGTGCCGATCCGGCTCAAGGACATCGCCGACGTGCGCCAGGGCTACAAGGAGCGCGAAGGCATCGTGCGCATCGATGCCCACGAAGCCATCGAACTGGCGATCTACAAGGAGGGCGACGGCAATACGGTTGCCGTGGCCAAAGCCGTGCACGCCGCGCTGGAGAAGCTGAAGTCGACGCTGCCGCCCGGCGCGAAGCTGACGACGATCGACGACCAGTCGGTCTTCATCCAGCACTCGCTCGACGAGGTGCGCAACGACGCGCTGATCGGTGGCTTGCTCGCCGTGCTCATGATCTTCTTCTTCCTCGGCCATGCGCGCAGCACGTTCATCATTTCGCTGTCGCTGCCGATTTCGCTGATCGCGACATTCTTCTTCATGGGACAGGCCGATCTCAGCTTGAACGTGATGTCGCTTGGTGGACTCGCATTGGCCACCGGCATGGTCGTCGACGACTCGATCGTCGTGCTCGAGAACATCGCCCGGCTGCGTGAGAAAGGCCTGTCGGTCATCGATGCGACGGTCAAGGGCGCCAGCGAAGTCAGCATGGCGGTGACCGCATCGACGCTGACCACGGTCGCGGTATTCTTCCCGCTGGTTTTCGTGCAGGGCGTCGCGGGGCAGTTGTTCCGCGACCAGTCGTTGACGATCACCTTCGCGATGCTGATTTCGCTCGTCGTGGCGATGACGCTGATCCCGATGATGGCCTCGTTGCAGGGCCGGGCGCCGCTGGCGTTTCGCGATGAACCGGAGCCGCCCGCCAGGGCCCTGCCGAAGAATCGTTTCCTGCGCGTTCTCAAGCGCGGTATCAATGCCATCGGCGAAGGCCTGTTCCAGATTCTCCCGCGCGGCGCCTTCGCATTGGTCGCCCTGCTTGCCAGGCTGTTCGATCGCACGATCGGTGCAGTGCTGCGTTTCCTCGGGCGCATCGTGGTCGGTTTCTATGATCGTTCCGCCGGCATCTACCACCGCATGCTGCCGGGTGCGATGGATCGTCCCTGGCTCGTGCTCGGTACCGCCACGCTCGCCTTCGCGATCAGCGTTGCGGTGATTCCGTCGCTCGGCATGGATCTGATCCCGAGTCTCGCCCAGGGCCGTTTCGAAACGACGATCAAGTTGCCGCCAGGCACGCCGCTCGCCGAAACCGATGCGCTGGTCGCCAAACTCGAACAGCAGCACGCGGATGATCCGGATATCGCATCGATCTATGGTGTTTCCGGAACCGGTACGCGTCTCGATGCGAACCCGACCGAATCCGGCGAGAACATCGCACGCCTGCTGGTCACGCTGAAGTCGGGTTCCGGAGACGATGGCGAGCGCAAGGCGATGGATGCATTGCGCGCGACGCTCGGTGCGCGCCCGAATACCGAAGTGAAGTTCGCGCGACCTGCACTTTTCAGCTTCGCGACGCCACTGGAGATCGAGATCCGCGGATACGACCTCGACGCGTTGACCCAGGCCGGCAAGAAGCTCGGCCAGTTGCTCGGTGCCTCGGATCGCTTCGCCGACGTCAAATCGACGGTCGAGGATGGCTATCCCGAAGTGCAGATACGCTTCGACCAGGATCGTGCCGCGGCGCTTGGTTTGACCACGCGCCAGGTCGCGGATGCGGTCGTTTCCAAGGTTCGCGGCGAAGTCGCCACGCGCTACAACTTCCGCGATCGCAAGATCGACGTGCTCGCACGCGTGCGGGAATCGGATCGTGCCAGTGTCGATGACATCCGCAATCTCGTCGTCAATCCCGGCGCGGATCGCCCGATCCGCCTTTCGGCGGTCGCCGACATTCTTGCAACGGAAGGTCCGAGCGAGATCCATCGCGTCAACCAGGAGCGCGTGGCGATCATCTCGGCCAATCTGCGGCATGGCGACCTTGCCAGTGCGATGACCGAGGTCAACGAAATCCTGCGCAAGACGCCGCTGGCGGCCGGTGTTGCCGTGCACATCGGTGGCCAGGGCGAGGAAATGGATGCCTCGGCGAAATCGATGATGTTCGCGTTCGGCCTCGCGATCTTCCTCGTCTATCTGGTCATGGCCTCGCAGTTCGAGTCGCTGCTGCATCCGTTCGTCATCATGTTCTCGATTCCGCTGGCACTGGTCGGCGCGGTGCTCGCGCTGAAGATCACGAACACGCCGATCTCGGTGGTCGTGTTCATCGGATTGATCATGCTGGCCGGCATCGTCGTCAAGAACGCGATCGTGCTGATCGATCGCGTCAACCAGTTGCGCGAGGAAGGCGTGGCCAAGCGCGAGGCGATCATCCTCGCCGCCGAATCGCGGCTGCGTCCGATCGTGATGACGACC
>JBEBXZ010000325.1:0-3740 GCA_040391335.1 Dokdonella fugitiva
CGGTTCGTCTCGGCGACGCCGGACACGAACTAGATCCCGTACACCGGCAGCAGGGGCAACCAGAACCAGTCGAAAAGCCCCTTGCTTCCTTGCTGCGCGAGCACGATCTCGGAAAGGTTGAGGCTGCCGGCCAGGATGATCACGCCGACCAGCGCGAAACCCATGGCGATTTCGTAGGAGACGGTCTGCGCCGCCGCACGCATGGCACCGAGCATCGCGTAGCGCGAGTTCGATGCCCAGCCGGCGAGAATGATGCCGTACACGCCCATCGAGGTCATCGCGAGCAGGAACAGCAGGCCGACGTTCAGATCGGCAAGCACCAGGCCGGCATCGAACGGGATCACCGACCACGCGGCGAGCGCCGGCACCAGCGCGAGCATCGGCGCGAGGAAGAACAGGAACTTGTTCGCGCTGTTCGGTCGCAGCACTTCCTTGAACAACAGCTTGAAGACGTCGGCAAACGCCTGCAGCAGGCCGAGCGGACCGATCTGGTTCGGCCCCATGCGGGCATGCATCCAGCCAATGACCTTGCGCTCCCAGTAGACGAACATCGCCACGGCGATGATCACCGGCACCGCGATCGCAAGGATCTTGAGCACCACCCAGATCACGAGGCCGGTATTGCCGTAGGCGAGCAGCGTATCGCGCAGGAAATCCATCACGCTCAGGCCCTCGCAATCGTCAATGTCGAGCCGTAAGGCGCGAGCAGTTCGGTTTCCACGTAGCCGGATTCGATCCATGCCGCTCCGCGCGGCACGTCCCGGCTCAGCTCGGCATCCAGCACCACGCCGGCGACCCTGGCCTTGCCTGCATCGGCAATACCCAGTGCAAGCGCATCCTGCGGATTCAGCGTGACGCGTGCGCCACGCGTGAGCGGATGCGCGGCCAGCGCTTCGGCACGACGCAACACCGCATCGCCCCGATAGATCGCCGTCGTTGCGATGTGCTGCAGGCTGCCTTCGACCGACGCGGGAACGGTGCGCGCCGCCAGCGAATCACTCGTCCCGTCGGCCGGCACTTCGCGGATCTGCGCGCGCACTTCGGAAATTTCAGTGAACCCGAAACCCTCCAGCGCCAGCGCAGCACCGAGTGCACGCAAAATCTTCCAGCCCGGACGCGCATCACCCGGCAGCCTGGAGCCTGCGGCAACGGTTTGCGTCAGACCATCGAGATTGGTCAGCGTCGCATCGATCTCGGGCAGCAAGCCGATCGGCAGGATCACGCTCGCCACCTGCTTGAGCGACTCGCTGGCGAATGCCGAGAACGCGACGACGTTTGCGCAATTGCCGAGCGCACGCCATGCCTCGCCACCGTCCGCGAAATCACTCGCCGATTCGATGCCGTACAGGACATAAGCCTGGCGCGGCCTGGTGAACTGGGCGCGCACGTTGAGCCCGCCTTCGCGCGGAAGCACGCCACTGCGGCTCAGACCGACCGCATTCGCCGCCAGCGGAATTTCGTTGCAGGCCGAACCCGTCGCCTTCGCGACGAAGCGCGTGGCGGCACGCAGCCACGAAGCCTGTGGATGCGCGGTTGCACCTTCGCCAAGAATGAGGACCGAACTTGCCGCTTCGCCGAGCGCCTGGCTGAGCGACTTCGAGAAGTCGTCCGCATCGATACCCGCGAGCGCCGACGCCAGTTCGCTCGACGCCGGCAGATGCCCCGCATCGTTGGAGGCTTTCGCCAACCCGATCAGCGCATCCACCAGAGCCTGTGGCGCGACTACGCGCTTGCCGGCAAGCGGATAGGTGAGATCGAGATCAAGCGTGTTGATGACGAACACCTTGGCGCCGCCCTTCACGGCCTTGCGCAGACGCGCATTGAGCAGCGGCAGTTCATGGCGAGGATTGCAGCCGACCAGGACGATGACGCCGGCTTTCTCGATCCCGGCAACCGGCATTTCGAAGGTCGAGGCGCTTGCGCCGTCCGAGAAATCCAACTGGCGCAGGCGATGGTCGACGCTTTCGCTGCCGAGGCCACGCACGAGCCTGGCCATCAGGTGACCTTCTTCGGTCGAGGTCGAACCATGCACGAGCGCACCCAGTTCGCCTGCCGGAATCCCGCGCAGGCTCTCGCTGGCAACACGCAGCGCTTCGTCCCATTCGACCTCGGACCACGCGCCATTACGCTTGACCAGCGGCCTGGTCGCGCGATCCGCCGCATACAGGCCCTGATGGCTGTAGCGATCACGATCGGACAGCCAGCATTCGTTGATCGATTCGTTGTCGCGCGGCACCGTGCGCAGCACTTCGCCGCGGCGCGTATGCAGCCAGAGGTTCGAGCCGAGCGCATCGTGATAGCCGATCGATTCGCGGGCGATCAGTTCCCAGGCACGCGCGCGGAAACGGAATGCCTTGTTGGTCAATGCGCCGACCGGGCAGACGTCGATGACGTTGCCCGACAGTTCGCTCATCAGCGGCTTGCCGACATAGGTACCGATCTGCAGCTTCTCGCCGCGTTCCATGCCGCCGAGTTCGTAGGTACCTGCGACCTCGGACATCACGCGCACGCAGCGCGTGCACTGGATGCAGCGCGTCATCTCGGTCTCGACCAGCGGACCCAGGTTCTCGTCGGCAATCGTGCGCTTGCGCTCGACGAAACGGCTGACCGAGCGGCCATAACCGACCGACAGGTCCTGCAGTTCGCATTCGCCGCCCTGGTCGCAGATCGGGCAATCCAGCGGATGGTTGATCAACAGGAATTCCATCACGTTGCGCTGCGCGGACAAGGCGCGCTGCGACTGCGTGAAGATCTTCATGCCATCGGCGACCGGTGTTGCGCAGGCCGGCTGCGGCTTCGGCATCGGCCGGCCACCCATCTCGACCTCGACCATGCACATGCGGCAATTGGCGGCGATCGGCAGCTTCTCGTGGTAGCAGAAGCGCGGGATCGCGATACCGAGCTTGTCCGCGGCCTGGATGATCATCGAGCCCTTCGGCGCGAAGGTCTCCTGGCCGTTGATCTCGATCGCGACGTGATCGGGAGGCGTGTTCGGATTGGCGGGCTGCGCACTCATGCCGCGGCCTCCAGTTTCGCATCGACCATCGAGCGCCCGTGCGTCACGAAGTACTCGAACTCGTGCCAGTAGTGGCGCAGGAAACCCTGCACCGGCCACGCAGCGGCTTCGCCAAACGCGCAGATCGTATGGCCCTCGATCTGGCCGGCGGCCTGCTTCAGCATCTCGATGTCACCGAGTTCGGCCTTGCCTTCGACGATGCGCGTGAGCATGCGGTACATCCAGCCCGTACCCTCGCGGCACGGCGTGCACTGACCGCAGGATTCCGCGTAGTAAAAACGCGCGATGCGGTGGCAAGCACGGACCATGCAGGTGTTCTCATCCATGACGATGACCGCACCCGAGCCAAGGCCGGAACCGGCCTTCTGGATCGCGTCATAGTCCATGGTCAGCGCCATCATCGTCTCGGCCGGCAGCACCGGCATCGACGAGCCGCCCGGGATCACGGCCTTGAGCTTCGCGGCGTTGCGCATGCCGCCGGCCATCTCGAGCAGTTCGGCGAACGGCGTGCCGAGGCGGATTTCGTAGTTGCCGGGCTTTGCGACGTGACCGGAGACCGAGAAGATCTTCGGTCCGCCATTGTTCGGCTTGCCGATATTGAGGAACCAGTCGGCGCCCTTGTTGAGGATCGCCGGCACCGAGGCATAGGTCTCGGTGTTGTTGATGGTCGTCGGCTTGCCGTACAGGCCGAAATTGGCCGGGAACGGCGGCTTGAAGCGCGGCT
>JBEBXZ010000326.1:0-3740 GCA_040391335.1 Dokdonella fugitiva
CGGATCCGATGGTCGTCGGTGTCGGCGGCTAGTCATCGCTGCCTTCGAGCAGGCGCGCGATGCCGAAGTCGAGCAGACGCACGGTGCCGTCGTCGCCGACCAGGATGTTGCCGGGCTTGAGGTCGCGGTGCACGACGAGCTGGCTGTGCGCGTATTGCGCGGCGGCGCAGACTTCGAGGAAAAGGCGAACGCGTGCGCGCACGTCGAGGCGGTGCGCGTCGCACCAGTCCGTGATCGCATTGCCATGGACGAATTCGAGGGCGAACCAGGGGCGGCCGTCCGGCGCGACGCCGCCGTCGATGAAGCGCGTGAGGTTCGGGTGCGACAGGCGTGCGAGGATGCGCCGCTCGCGCAGGAAGCGCGCCTGGATGTCGTCGAAGTCGAAGCCGCGGCGGATCAGCTTGATCGCGACGGTCTGCGCGACGTCGTCAGCCTCGCGCTCGCCGCGGTAGACCACGCCCATGCCGCCCTTGCCGATGCGCTCGACCACGCGGAAGGAGCCGAGGCGCGTGCCGACCAGCGCGTCGTTGGTCGCCACGGTCGATCCGGTGACGGGCCTGTCGATTTCGCTGTCGCCGATGCCCAGCCGCATCGTGTCGACGTGCTCGCGCAGGACGTCATCGGCGCCGCAGCGTTCCGAGATGAACTGCTCGCGTTCACCGGGACTGACATCCAGCGCATCGCGCAGGATGCGCAAGGCCCTCAAGCTGTGGCTGTTCATTGGTGTCCCCCATGACGCCCGCAGGCGTCAGTCCTGCCTTCGCCGGTTCAGTCGCCGTCGGCGAGGCATTTGCGCAGCCATTCGCGTGCGGCAATCCAGTCGCGCTGCGCCGTCCGTTCCGCCACGCCGAGCGTCATCGCCACTTCCGGGACCTCCAGGCCGATGAAGTAGCGCAGTTCCACGACCCTGGCCATGCGCTCGTCCATCGCCTCGAGTTCCGCGAGCGCGCGATCGAGCGCAAGCAGGTCGGTTCCATCCGGGATCGGCAGCTCCAGCGCTTCCTCGAAGTCCTCGCGCCGCCAGTCGCCGCCGCGTTTTCCCGCCGACGCCTTGCGTGCGCGGTCGACCAGCACCTGGCGCATCATGCGTGCCGAGGCATTGAGCAGATGGCTGGTATCCTGGAAATCCGCCGGCATGCGGCCGAGCAGGCGCAGCAGCACCTCGTGCACGAGCGCCGTGGTCTGCAGGGTTGCATGCCCCGGCGTGGCGCCAAGCACGCTGCGCGCGATGCGACGCAGGTCCGCGTAGACCAGTGGCAACAGGCGGTCCAGCGCGACGGCATCGCCTTCCCGCCATCGTTCCAGCCACAGTGTGACGCTGTCTGTGCTTGTGCTCCCCATGCGCCCAAGGTAGCGCGCCCGAAGGCGCACTGCCAAGCATCCGTCCAGCAGGAAGAAAGCAGTGCATGGCTTAGCGGCACGCCCCCTGGATCGTCGTCATGCTGATCATGTCGCCGGTGAAGCTGGCATGGGTGATCGGGAAGTACGGCCCGTGCGGGGCATTCCCCATCCCGGATACCCGCCCGCCAGCCACGTGGAGCCGATCGGTGTATCGGAGTTGGCGTGGTTCACGAAATTCCGCCATGTGCCATTCGCGGCGGGGGTTGCCGGCATACGTGCCGATTCTCCCGGGATAGATCTTGAGGCCGTGGGTTCGTGCTCAGGCGACGGTTGCATTGACCGTATCGTCTCCCGAGCCGGCGGTGTCGTCGCCGTATCGTGATTCGCCAGGTCGATGCCGGGCGTTGAGGCTCCCACTTGCAGGGAATGTGGGTACCCGGGCGTCATGCCGGAGAGGTTTGTGCCGCGGAAATGGGCCGACAGCGGATTGCCGCCGCTCTCGAAGCCATCAGCGAAGATCGTGTCGCTGTCACCGGATTCGAGCACGCGCAGCGAGGCGTATGTCATCTTGCCGCGATAACTGGCGTTGCCGTGGGTTTCCGGGAAACGGGTGTCGCCTGCCACGGTGAAGCGTCCGCTGCCCGCGCCCACCACGCCATAAAAACCCGAGTGCCGAACGCGCGTGCCGGATGTGTTGGTGTAGGAATAATACAGCGGCTGCGGATTGCCGGACGGAGCGCTGGGCGAGATCAGGTCGCCGTTGGTGGCGTCCAGTACGGCGATGGCACCGTCCACGGTGTCCTCGCACGAGGGACATCCGAGCGGCTGGACATAGCCATTGCCTACGGCAGCCAGCCGGCCATCCTGCAGGGCAAGGGCGTTGGGCCAGATGCCGCGGACGGTGAACTGCTGGACGCCGCAGGGCGAGGCTTCGAGGCCGCCGATGACCTTCTCCCATGTGGTCGGCGCATCCTTGCGATACGCCTTGACCACCATCCCGTTCTTGCAGTTTCGCGTCTTGTCGGCGAGCAGGTAGATATCGTCCCGCGTGCCGCCGAGGCCAAAATAGGGTTGCACGGCCAGTGCGCGTGCGCCTCCGCCCTCGGTCGCGAACCGGAAACTGGGGCTGCCGGAGGGTGCCCCCGTCGTTGGATTGATCTGCAGGACAAAGGACCACCAGCCGTTGTAGCAGATGGCACTGCAGGTTTGATGACGCGCGCCGGCGATGTAGACGCGCGGCGTGCCACCGAAGGTGGTGCTCCCGCCGACGGCGATGTCGTGTCCCTGGCAGTGGTTGGTCGGGCCGCAATCGGAGGCTGCGGGATGGAGGAGTTCGGTTGCCGGTGTCAGCGCACCCGCCGTGGTGAAGGTGTAGCGACGGTAGGTAATGCGATTGTTGCCCTGGGCCACCTTCTTCCGGCCGGTGTAGACGAGGTGGCGGGTGATGGAAATGCCAGTCGGAAGGGCGTATAGGTGGCGATGCCGCCGCTGAAGACGGCCTGCACGCTGCCATCGGTGACCTCGTCCTTGTCCACGAGATACTTGTTCTTGTAGCTGCCATCGGTGCCGAACACGTAGATCGCCGCGCCGTCGCCACTGAAGGCAATGGGATTGGGGAAGGCGAGACGGTAGGTGTCCACGTCGGCCAGCACGAACATGAGGTTCTCGTGCACGATCACCTTCCGCACCGCGATGATGCGTTGCAACTGGTCGCCGGGATAGACCACGTACTGGTTCCCGCTGGTGCCATGCGTGCCTGGATTGGTCCATGCCACCCGGCCCGAGGTGCCGTTCTCGGCATAGCGCACCAGCCCGATGGCCCCGTAGCCGCTGGCATGCGGCACCGTGCCGGCAACGACCACATCGCCGTTGTCGAGCTTCGCCAGCGCGCGGCCGATGTAGTTCTGATCATAGCTGCCGAAGAAGGCATCCTCGATCATCCGGCCGGTGCCCCAGCTCCATGTCGGATCGGCCACGTAATCGGCCGCCGCCGCATGGCCAGCCAGCAAGGCCACGCCAGCGAGAAGGGCTGTCCGCAAGCGAAAGATCATTCCGTTCCGGCCGCGGCGCGGCGTGTTGCGCGTGGCTGGCACAGGCGTTTCGTTGAAGTGATTCATCTTTCAATCCTCCTGATGGATGGCCGAACGGCCACTCATGGAGGGATACGCGGATTCCGCCGCCGGGAAGCCATGCTGCACTCAGGTGCAGGTGGGAAGCCATGCTGCACTCAGGTGCAGGTGGCCATCCCGTCCGCGGCTTCGGTGATGCGATCGCCCACGCGCCGAGCGCGCTCCTACAGGCGTATGAGTTCGACGCGGCGGTTCTTCGCGCGGCCTTCCTCGCTGTCATTCGGGACGATCGGTTCCTCGGCACCGGCGCCGCGAGGTTTGAGACGTGCC
>JBEBXZ010000327.1:0-3735 GCA_040391335.1 Dokdonella fugitiva
GCGTTATGCCGAAATCCTCGAAACCGGAAAGGCTGTTCCGTGGGATGAAATGCGCGAGTACTTCCAGGCGCTTGTGGGAGGCAACCCGGCCAAACGCCCCGCTGCACGCAAGCTGCCATTTGCGCGCGAGCCGAAGGATTGACGATGCCTCACCTCGTGTTCTCGCATTCGGTCGCCGATGATCTCGCACGCATCTCACGTCATCTGCAAGAACACGAATCCGTGCACGCCGACTCGCGCTCGATGGAAATCCTCTCTGCCATCGATGTGCTTCAGAGCAATCCGCGCATCGGCCGGCACACAGGGAAAGGCCGACGCGAACTCGTGATCGGCCGTGAAGGACGCGGCTATCTCGCCCTGTACCGCTACGCTACCGATATCGACACTGTCTTCGTGCTGGCGATTTGCAGCCAGCTCGAGGCGGGCTACCTGCACGACTGAAGACGTTCCGACGAAACTTCGTCCAATCGCCCACGTTTTGTTTTGTGGCAGGAAAAAAATGACGACCTCCCACAAATCTCCCCCGATCGAAACAACCGCCCGCGCAGGCTACCTGCTCGGCATGCCGCCGACGGAATTCCTCTGCGAATACTGGCAGCAGCGCCCGCTGCTGATCCGCCAGGCCTTCGCGGGATTGCAAAGCCCGTTGCAGCCAGAAGACCTTGCCGGCCTCGCCTGCGAGGATTTCGCGCTTTCGCGGCTCATCACGCATGAGCCGAAAAGCGATCGCTGGAACGTACGCAGCGGTCCGCTCTCCGAATCCGATTTCGCCGGCCTAGCGGAAACGCATTGGACCTTGCTCGTGCAGGATGTCGACAAATGGGATGCCGATGTCGCCGCCCTGCTCGCGCAGTTTCGCTTCCTGCCAAGTTGGCGCGTGGACGACGTCATGGTCAGCTACGCGGTCGATGGAGGCTCGGTCGGCGCGCACGTCGATCAGTACGACGTGTTCCTGATCCAGGGTCAGGGGCGGCGGCGCTGGCAGATCAGCAATGATCGCGGCGCCTCGACCACGTTCCGCGACGATGTCGAACTCAAGCTGCTCAAGGAATTCACGCCAACCCACGAATGGCTGCTCGAACCGGGAGACATGCTCTATCTGCCTCCCGGCATTCCGCATCACGGCGTCGCGGACGGCAAGTGCCTGACGTTTTCGGTTGGCATGCGCGCGCCTTCGCTGGCCGAGATGGTCGCGGATTTTTCCGGACATATCGCCGAACAGTTGTCCGAGGATTTGCGTTACACCGATGCCGGCATTGCGCCGGCACGCGCGGCCGGTGAGATTGATGATGCGGCGCTGGAGAAGATCGGCAGTGTGTTGCGCGCTGCGCTGGCCACCGATGCCACAGCGCTGCGCGCATGGTTCGGCTCGTTCATCACGCGCTATCGCGCAGCCCACGAAGCGATACCGCGCGATCGCGCGCTCAGCGCCGCACAGTTCGCGCGCAGGCTCGCGGATGGCGCAGGGCTATTGCCCAATCCGTGGTCGCGTTTCGCCTGGTCGAATGCAACGGATGGCGTGACCCTGTACGTTGCGGGCGAAGCCATGGCGTGCCCGCGCGCGCTTGCCGAACGCCTGTGCCAGCGCGAGGAACTGTCGGCCGCGGAAATCCTCGCCCTCGACGAGCGGCAACGCGAGTTGCTGCTGTCTCTCGTCAACGCCGGCCATCTGGCCCTCACCGGCAAGAAGGCCAGGCGATGATCGGCAATGATTTCATCGTCGAACCGGCCACCTGGGAAATCGACCAGGACGATCTGCGCGCGGTGCGCATCGAGGTTTTCGTCCATGAGCAGCAAGTCCCCGAAGACGAGGAATGGGACGAATTCGATGCAAATTCGCATCATGTGGTCGCCCGTGATTCCACCGGCCGACCGATCGGCACTGGCCGCCTCACGCCGATGCGCACGATCGGACGCATGGCGATCCTGCGCGAGTGGCGCGGAAAGCAGGTCGGCGTGGCGATCCTGCGCGTGTTGATCGAGCGGGCGCGCGAACTGCACTATCCAGCCGTCGAGCTGCATGCGCAGACCCATGCGATCGAATTCTATGCGCGCTCGGGCTTCGTCGCCTTCGGCGAGGAATACGACGAATGCGGCATCCGCCACCGCAGCATGCGGCTCGAACTCGAACCGCTGTCATCGACGCGCAGCACGAAATCCGCGATGCCAGCGGAAAACCATCCGCTGCTCAGTACGACACGCGAACAAGCGCGCGATGCCGTGCTCGCGGTCCTCGCAGGCGCCCGCCGCGAAGTTGCGTTGCTGACGCGTGATCTCGATCCCGACGTGCTCGAACACGGCGACGTCATCGATGCGCTCAAGCGCATTGCGCTGTCCGGCCCGAATGCGCGCATCCGCATCCTGATCCAGGATCCCGGGCGTGCAAGCGCTGAATGCCCGCGACTGGTCGCCCTCGCCCACCGCCTGTCGAGCGTGTTCGCGTTTCGCATGCCGGTCGAGGAGATCGATCGCCAGTACGCCGGCTGCTACGCGGTGAACGATCGCGATGCCTGTTTCGAGCGACCACTGGCCATCCGCTTCGATGGCGAGGGCGATCGCCATGCGCCGGCGCGCGCGGCGCAATTGCGGGCTTCGTTCAATGCCATCTGGGAGCGCAGCGATCCGGCCGTGGAGATGCGCCGGCTCGATCTCTGATCGCAGTGGAGCGGATTGCCCGACGCATATCAACGCCCGGAACCGCCTCTGCGACGGCGCGATGACAGGCCGGGATACGAGCATCTCCGAGCCGAGACGTGCGGCGTGGCCTTTGGCCCGTGCTGCGTAGCCGCTGACGGGCGCTCCGTGTGTCCGGCTTCGCAAACCTCCCGCAATGCAACACTATTTTGCTGCAGCGGCTATAATCCGCAGGTTTTGCAAGCCCCGCATCGCGCTGAATCCATCCGCAGCGTTGCGCCTCGCGAAAACGCCCTTATTTCGGCCCTACTCCGCTGCCACGGTGCCCGCGTGACTTCCACGAATCTTCTCCAGCAGTTCCAGTCGACCGCCGCTCTCTCTGCAGGCAATGCGGCCTTCATCGAAGACCTTTACGAAGCCTGGTTGGCTGATCCGGCCAGCGTGTCGGCTGAATGGAACCAGTATTTCGCCGGCATCAAGGGACGCGCGGCGACCGATGTCGCCCACTCCGATGCGATCGCCCGCATCGAGGCGGCGCAACGCCAGAAACCGGCACAGGCCGCAGCTGTCTCGGGCGACCCGGTGCAATCGCAGAAGCAGGCTGGCGTGCTCAAGCTCGTCACTGCTTATCGTTCGCGCGGACATCTCGCGGCGAAACTCGACCCACTGGATCTCGCCGGCAGCTTCGCCGCCGACGAACTCGAGATACTGGGCCTGTTGCCGCGCCCTTCGGCACCGGATCTCGAACTGGCGTTCCACGGCCTGTCGAACGCCGACCTCGATACCGAGTTCAACACCAGTTCGCTGGGCGGCCCGCAGCGCGCGAAACTGCGCGACATCCTGGCCTTCCTCAAGGCCACCTATGCGAGCAGCATCGGCGTCGAGTTCATGCACATCTCGGATGCTGAACAGCGTCTCTGGGTGCATGAGCAGTTCGAACGCGCGGGGGGCCGTTTCGGACTCAGCAACGACGAGAAGAAGCACCTGCTCGACAAGTTGACCCAGGCCGATGGCCTCGAGCGCTACCTGCACACGAAGTACGTCGGCCAGAAGCGCTTCTCGCTCGAAGGCGGCGACAGCCTGATCCCGATGCTCGGAGAA
>JBEBXZ010000328.1:0-3728 GCA_040391335.1 Dokdonella fugitiva
TCGGCGTGGTTGGCAGGGCGCAGGAGCGTGGATTGCTGCAGGTGGAAACCTGGAATCCTCGCGATGGCGCCACCGACAACCATCGAACGGTCGACAGTCGTCCGTTTGGTGGTGGGCCGGGAATGCTCATGACCATTGCGCCATTGCGCGACACACTTGCCAAAGTGCACGCAGCAACGACGGAAAAGGCCAGGGTGGTCTACCTGAGTCCGCAAGGTGCGCGGCTCACGCAGGACAAAGTGGTGCAGTTCGCGAAGATGGATCGCCTGATCCTGCTTTGCGGACGGTACGAAGGTGTGGATGAGCGCCTGCTGGAGAACATGGTCGACGAGGAGATTTCCGTCGGTGACTATGTGCTCTCGGGAGGCGAACTGGCAGCAGCGATCGTGATCGACGCGGTCGGGCGTTTGCAGGATGGCGCGTTGAACGATGCGCAGTCCGCCGAGCAGGATTCCTTCACGGATGGCCTGCTCGATTGCCCGCACTACACGCGCCCGGTCAACGATGCATTCGGCGATGTGCCGCCGGTGCTGATGTCGGGAGATCACGCGGCGATACGCCGCTGGCGACGCAAGCAGGCGCTTGGACGGACCTGGCTGCGACGACCGGATTTGCTGGCGCGTTTGCAACTCGATCCGGAGTCGCGCGCGTTGCTTGAAGAATTCCGCCGCGAGCATCGGGCGGCGATGGGATAGCAGGGCGGACAGAACCGTACCTGCGTGACGAATCTAACGATATTGGTGAATGCCATGAGCAACCTCCTCCAACAGTTCGAAGCCGCACAGATCACCCGCACGCTGCCGAAATTCAGCCCGGGCGACACGGTCGTGGTCAATGTCCAAGTCAAGGAAGGCGCCCGCGAGCGCGTGCAGGCTTACGAAGGCGTGGTTATCGCCAAGAAGAATGCCGGCCTCAACTCCGCCTTCACCGTGCGCAAGATCTCGCATGGGACGGGCGTCGAGCGCGTCTTCCAGACGCACAGCCACGTGATCGACTCGGTTGTCGTCAAGCGCCGCGGTTCGGTGCGTGGTGCGAAGCTGTACTACCTGCGCGGTCTGCAGGGCAAGGCTGCGCGCATCAAGGAAGACCTCAGCACGCCCATCAACGCTGCCGAGTAATTTCGTCTTGGAGCATTGAGTCGCGTCTATGCTCCTCGTCAGCAATACGGCCGCCGCAAGGCGGCCGTATTGTTTTTGGCCTCGAAGTGGGGCAGTTCCCGATACCGCTTGCACGCGCGAACCCTCTCGCCCAATCCAGTTCCTCCCCGACTCGGCGCGGGCTGGGAGCGGCGCCTTGTGCGCTGGTTCCACATCGCCAGTTTCTCCCACGCGAGCGGAGCGCTTCACTCACGCCCGATAAATCCCGTCCGGCCTGACGGTGGGCGTTGAAGGCGTGGGTCGTGCCGGATGGCACGTTCCCGCATCGCATTCCGAATAGGTCCAGCAAACGACGTGTGTCGTTCTCCTGGAGGCTCTTCATGAACCTGATTCGCCTGCTTGTCCCGTTGCTTTTTCTGGCCGCCTTCCATGAGGCGAAGGCCGTGACGTATTCCGTCGGCCCGGTCGGCTGCACGCACTTCAGCCTGGCCGATGCGCTGGCGGCGGCAGAAGCCAGCGGTGCCGGACCCCACCTGATCAAGTTGCAGACCGGCGAACTGCTGACGGGTGGCCTCGATCTGGACGATCCGGCAGCCGATATCACCATCGAAGGGGGCCACGCGAGTTGTGCGGCCAGCGCGCCGACGGCGGGCGCGCGCATGGTGATCCGCCAGATCAATCCGCAACGCGTGCTGCGCTTCAACAACGTCAGCGACACGCGCCGCCGCCTGGAGTTGCGCCAGGTGACCCTGACCGGCGGCGACGAAGGCGTTTCCGATGTACTCGGCGGGGGCGGCGCACTGGTCCTGCAGAACGCCACGTTGATGCTCGGCAAGGGTGTGCTGATCGAGGGCAATCGCGCCGGCAATGGCGGCGGCGTCAGCCTGTTCGGCACGCCGACACGCATCGCCGAACTGATAGTCACCGACGATGCCCAGATCAACGACAACGAAGCCGATGGTCTCGGCGCCCTCGGCAATGGCGGTGGCGTGTTCGCGCTCGACAATGCCGATGTCCGCCTGCTGCACGGGAGCGTCAGCAGGAACAAGTCGCGACGCACCGGCGGGGGAATCAGCCTGAACACCGCGCGAACCCGCCTGTTCATCGCACCGCCCACCACGGTCAACCCGCTCGCCACCGTGCTCCTGTTTTTCAACACCAGCGGCGGCGCGACGTTCTCCACCAGCATCGGTCTGGGCGGGGCGATCTACACGGACCAGGGTCCCGTCACGATCAGCGCGCCGGCGATCGACCGCTTCACCACCTTCATCACGGACAACGTCGGCAACCTGGGCGGCGCGATCCACGCGAAAGGCGCGAGCGGCGCAGGCGCTGCGTTCACCTTCATCTCGATGCGCAACACCTACATCCAGGACAATCAGGCACGCGGCAAGGGTGGTGCGTTCCATTCGATCAACGCGGTCGACTGGGTGCTCGACCACACCTCGCCCGGAAAGCCGTGCAGGTACGCCGGTGAACTCCTGCCTTGTTCGGTGGTGCGCAACAACGCCGCCTTCAATACCGGCACCACGGGCAGCCCCGGCGGTGGCGTCGGCTACATCGGCAATGACGCCGGCAGCGAACGCGGCATCTTTCGCTTCTCGCGAACGTTGTTCAAGAACAACCACGACTACAACGGCGGCAAGGCAGCCGTGGCGTTCGCGGATGGCACCAGCGAAATGATCTTCGAGCGCTGCATCTTCCTCGGCAACGAGGCCGATACCGGCAATAACGGCGCGATGCTGAGGAACGCACCGGGCATCGGCCTGCGTTTCGTCTACAACACGGTGCTGTCCAATACCGTCAATACGCTGTTCTACATGGACGGGGGATTGCTGCGAACGCAGGGCAGCATCCTGTGGTCGCCCGGTGCCCAGGTGTGGACGCCGGTCGCCGGTGCCTCCATGGAAAACAATGCCTGCCTGATTGCGCACGCGTCGACGCCCGGCGCAGTCGTCGTCTATCCTCAACTGGATGCCTCGTTCACGCCGCGCGGGCGCTCGACGGCGCTCGATTACTGCGACAACGATACGGTCACTGCCGGGCTCGACGCCTACCGTGCGGCGCCCGGCTATGACGTGAAAGGGGTCAGCCCGGTGTGGGGCGACAACGATCTCGGCGCCATCGAGAATCGCGACATCCTGTTCTTCGGCAGCTTTGGTACCGACCATTTCCTTCAGTGAGGCGGCAGCATGCAACGAAGCGCGCACAACGGCAGGCGAAACGGTGACGATCCAATCGGCGCCCGCCTGCGCCGGAACGGGCTCGACACTGCCGGCTCGAAGGATTCCAGTACGATGTCGGCACTGCCAGCCGTGTCGAGTCGATTTCATGGGCGACATCACCGAACTGTTGCATGCGGCGCAACCGGGCGACAGCCGGTCCCTGGATGCCGTGTTCGCCAGCGTCTATTCGACGCTGCGCACGCTGGCCTCGTCGCGACTCTCCGCCCAGTCCGGCGAGCACACGCTGGGCGCGACCGCGCTGGTCCACGAGGCCTACCTCAAGCTCACCGATGCGCGGCAGCTGGATCTGGTCGATCGTCATCATTTCTTCGCCTGTGCGGCGCGCGCGATGCGCCAGATCCTGGTCGATCGCGCGCGTGCCCGTGGCGCCTGGAAGCGCGGCGCA
>JBEBXZ010000329.1:0-3713 GCA_040391335.1 Dokdonella fugitiva
GCCGCGCCAAACACGATCAGGCACAGACCGATCGGCAGGATCTTGATCAGTTGATGGCCGATCAGTTCAAGGCCGACCGAACGACGCCACGGAAATGCGTGGAGTGCGGGATCGAAAAACAGGTTCTCGATGCTGAAATCGAGGCCCGATTCGTGCGAAGCGAGCGCGAGCGCCGCCAGCAGCATGGGCACGACGCCGATCTGGATCAGGATGTACCGTTGCAAGCCGAGGCTGCGGAAGCCTTGTAGCGGATCGTTCATGAAGGATCTTTCTGCTGCGTGTTACAGGGGCTTGCACGAGAACACGAGCGCACGGCGGCGACCGGGAATTCCGCGAGACTGCACAATGCCGCGTCGAAACGATGTCACTAGCGGATCGAGTTTTCGTCGAACTGCACGATGAAGCATGTGCCATGCCCGGCAGCGGAGATGCTCGACTGCACCGAAAGGTCCCAGCCGTTCTGCTCGCAGATGCGCCTGGCGATGGCCAGACCGAGCCCGTGTTCCTCGTCGGATCCACCGTTCGCAGCGGCAGCCTCGCCCAGATCCACGCGCCGGCCATGCATGTGGCGCGTGAATACGAACGGCAGGCGATCCGCCGGGACCATTGTCTGCAAACAGCAGGCTTGCGTTGCGCATGCTGACCCGCAGCTCGGCCGGTGCGGCATGCTCGATTGCATTGCGCACGAGATTGCGGATGACCATCAACAGCGCGTAGCGATCCGCATGGATCACCAGATCCGGAGTGACCTGATTGACGAAAGCCAGTCCAGCCTGCGTGCCGCGATCGCGCATGCCGTTCCAGACGTCATCGATGAGTTCGGCGACATGCAGCGACCGTCCTGCCACCGGTTGCTGGCGGCTGATCGCGCGCGCCGCGGCGATCGTCGCGTCGATATCATCCACCGCACGGACGATGCGATCGAAACGCGTCCTCTGCTCGCTGCCCGGTTCTGGATCGAATGAAGCCATCTCGACATCCGTACGCAATGCGGCGAGTGGCGTCCGGATCTCATGGCTCAGGTTCGCGGCGAACTCGCGTTCGCGTGCGATCGAGGCATCCACGCGATCCTGCATGCGGTTGAATGCTTCGATCAGCCGCCCCGCCTCACTGTCTTCGTAGGTGGATCCGCCGGTATCCTTCGCAACACCGGGATCCCAGCGCGCGATGCGTTCGGTCACGTCACGCATCGGACCGACCACGACGCGCGCGATCATCTGCGCCAGCCAGTAACCGGCAATCGTGCAGACCACCCAAAGCGCCATCAGGATCAGGCCGAATTGCGTGACCCGCCGCTCGTTGGCGGTCGCGTCGAATACGACGGTCAAGCGGCCATGCGCCGAATCCGCAACCATCAGATGCAGGACCCGTCCGCCGGTTTTGAGCTCGTGTGGCCCGTTGGCCAGATTCCGTACCTCTGCGGGTGGCAGTGGCGAATCGGCGGCAGCGACCCAGGCCTGCAAGTCATGTCCGAGCTCGATCGGCTGCACCGACAAAGAAAGCTCGCCGCGGTCCAGGCTGATCAACAGCTGCTGCGTTTCGCGAAGGACAAGCTGATCGGCGAGTTCGTCCTCCTGTTCCAGCATCACCGAGAAAGCGAGCACCGCCATCACGCCGACGAACAAGGCGACCGTTGCGGTCAACGCGGTGGTGACGCGCCGGGCGAGGCTGTCGCGCTGTTTCACTGTCCATGCCCTGGCGCAGCGGCCAGGCGGAAGCCAATGCCATGCACCGTCTCGATGCCATCGAAACCGGCATCCGCGAGCGCCCTGCGCAAGAGATGGATCTGGCTGCGCAGGGCATCATTTTCAGGAGATTCATCCCCCCACAGTGCGTGCTCGATTTCGCCACGCGAGACGACGCTTCCGGGATCGCGCATGAGCGCCTCGAGAATGCCCCACCCCTTCGGAGTGATGCGCACGAGCGCGCCATGAACCCGCAATTCGTGACGGCGCGCGTCGAGTTGCAGGGGGCCGAACACACGTACCGGCGTGGCGACGCGGCCCGCCGCACGCGCGATCAAGGCACGGATGCGCGCTTCGACTTCGACCAGCGAGAACGGCTTCGTCACATAGTCATCCGCACCACGCGCAAATCCCGACAGCTTGTCGCTGATGTCGTCGCGCGCGGTCAGCAGCAGCACCGGAACCGACAGCGCCAGTTCGTTGCGCAAGCGATGCAGGACATTCAGGCCATCCGTTCCCGGCAAGCCCACGTCGAGAATCACCACATCGAACGCATCGCTCGACAAACGATGCATGGCCGAATTGCCGTCGTAGGCGACGTCCGGGCTGAAACCTCGCGCCTCGAAGAACGCGTAGAGATTCCCGCCGATCGTCGCATCGTCCTCGACGATCAGAAGGCGTGGTGGCGGCAGGTTCATGCAGGAACGTCCGTGGACAGAAGCGTGCCGGCATTCTGTAGCAGTCGACATAAAAAAGCGCGCGAGACCCACGATCGCGCGCAGATGGAAGATGGATCAGGCCGCGTCGCGCGCCTCGGCTGCGATCGTGAAGGAACGCTTGCGTGCTTCGGGATCGAACACGTTCGTCGTCAACATCAGTTCATCCGGACGATGCCGCGCGATGAATGCGTCCAGCCCGCGCTTGACCATCGGCGCATCGCCGATCACCGCGCAGGCCAGCGCGTTCTCGACCCCGGCCTTTTCGATCGGCGTCCAGAACGATTCGATATCCTCGATCGGCGGAGGCATCAGGCCGGGCCTGCCGCGGCGCAGGTTGACGAAAGCCTGCTGCTGGGTCGTGAACAGATGCCGCGCCTCACTCTCGCTGTCGGCGGCAACGACATTGATCGCAAGGATCGCGTACGGCGCCTGCAGATGGCGTGAAGGACGGAATTCGCGTCGATAGAGTTCGAGCGCATGATCCATCGCATCCGGCGCGAAATGCGACGCGAACGCGAACGGCAGGCCCATCGCGGCCGAGAGACGCGCACTGAACAGGCTTGAGCCGAGCAGCCATACCGGCACCTCGATACCGGCTCCCGGCACGGCGCGCACCGCCTGCCCTTCCACGGCGGGCTCGAAGTAATGCAGCAACTCGGCGACGTCGTTCGGAAACGCTTCCGCGCTGTCGAAATAGCGACGCAAGGCACGCGTCGTCGCCTGATCGGAGCCCGGCGCGCGGCCGAGACCGAGATCGATGCGTCCCGGATACAGGCTGGCCAGCGTGCCGAAGTTGTCGGCGACCTGCAGCGGCGAATGGTACGGCAACATGATGCCGCCGGAACCGACGCGGATCGTGCTTGTCCCACCCGCGATGTGGCCGATCAGGACCGATGTCGCCGCACTCGCGATACCGGGCATGTTGTGGTGCTCGGCCAGCCAGTAGCGTCGATAGCCGAGGGCTTCGACGTGCCGCGCGAGATCCAGTGAATGCGCGAAGGACTGGCGCGCATCGCTGCCTTCGGTAACCGGAGCAAGGTCAAGAACGGAGAACGGAATCATGGGCCGACCTGGATGATGTGATCGCCCAGACTTGGGGTCGGCATCGGCATTTTGCCAGCCATGCCGTGCGCGATCGGCGCCGGAGTCCTATGCGTACCGTCCATTCCCCGTGAAACGGATGAAGGTGCCACAGGCGGATGGGCGCAGCTTTGCTGTTGTTGCGATCGAACGGGGTCAGACGGCCGCGGTCACCACGATCTCGATCTTCCATTCCGGGCGTGCAAGTGCAGCCTGCACGGTGGCGCGC
>JBEBXZ010000330.1:0-3708 GCA_040391335.1 Dokdonella fugitiva
CACCGTGACCATGTTGACCCGATCGAGATAGGGGAGTCGCGCCCCGGCCGGGTCGAGCCGATCGCGGCCACGCTCGAAGCAACGGTCGCGCAGGACGAACGAGCCGCATGGAATCTCAAACTCGATGCGCCGGCATTCGATGCAAAGCGACTGATTCCCGACAGTACGCTCGGCACGCTTGCACTGAACCTGCAGGGTTCCGGCGATATCGAACGGGGCACGCTCGGTGGCGAAGCAGGCATCGATGGCCATCGCGTGCAACTGGATCCCTTGCGCTATTCGCTCGACAAGGACGTGCTGCACCTCGAAGCCCTGACGCTGCGCTCCCCGGAGGCAAGCGGCACGCTGCAGGCCAGCGGGGATATCCATTACTCGGCGACGCCACCTTCCGCCACGCTTTCGCTGACCTGGGATGACGTCGAATTGCCGGCTGATCTTGCCGGTCAGGCGCTCGCCACGCACGGCAGGATCGATGTCGATGGCAACGCGGAAACATTCCGCGCCGATGGCAATCTCTCCATCGGCCCGCCAGGACAGTTGTCGGACCTCGTGCTCAAGATCGAAGGCACGCCGCAGCAAATAATGCTCGAGACCCTGGCGTTGAAGCAGGCCAAGGGCGGTCTCGATGCGAACGGCACGATCACGCTGCAACCGGCGCTCGGCTGGAAGCTGGATGCGACCGCGAAAGCACTCGATCCAGGCGCGTTCGCCGCGGATTTCGCCGGTTCAATCGACTTCGCCCTGCAAACATCGGGAACGATGACCGATCGCGGCCCCGATGCGACGATCAAGATCGATCAGTTGAGCGGCAAACTGCGCGACCGCGCGATCAGCGGCAAGGCCGATCTCGTGATCAAGCCGGACTATGTCATCGACGGCACGCTGAACATCAGCTCCGGCCAAAGCAAACTCGACGTACAGGGCCGCGGCGGCAACCAGACCGATGCCACCGTGCGCCTCGATATCGCCTCGCTGGGCGATTGGCTCCCCGATGCAGGCGGTCGCGCCGATGCAAACTTCCGCATCCACGGGAAATGGCCGCAACTCGATATCGAAGGCGATGCGCGCGCGCGCGATCTCGCCTATGCCGGGACACGCGCGACATCGCTCGAACTGATCGCCAGCGTAAAGAACATCGAAATGCCCGCGGGCGCCCTGACACTCAAGGCGGAAGGCATCAGCAGTGGCGACAATCGCTATGACACGCTCGTCATCGAAGCTGATGGCAACGAGGCCTCGCACCAACTGACCTTGGAAGCACACGGCACCCCGGCGGACATTACGCTGGCCGTTTCCGGCGCAGGGAAAGACGGGAAGTGGCAAGGCGCGCTGAAGGCGCTCGGCATCGATCCCAGTGGACGCAATGTTCCGCGCTTCGATCTCGACCAGGCCGCGCAACTGAGCTGGGATGGACAACGCTTCAACGTTTCCGAAAGCTGCCTGATCGGCACCGAGAAACCGCGCTCCCGCACTCCTGCCGATATCGCGGAAAGCGCCGCCGATGGCACCGAACCTGCCACGCCTGCGACAGCGACCGTCCCGGACCGCCCGGCGCACCTGTGCGTTGGCGGCAGCAGCTCGGCAGATGGCAGCCTTGCCGCACGCTACCGTCTGGAACATTTGCCCCTGCGCCTGATCCTGCGACTCGCGGCACCCGAGTCACCGGTACGCCTGCGCGGCGAGATTGGCGGCGAAGGCGAAATTTCCCGCAGTGCCGGCGGCGCGTTGATCGGTACCGCGAGAATTGCTTCGAGCGAGGGCAGCCTGTTCTACGGCGGCGGAACCAGCCAGCCCGCCTTGAGTTATACCGATTTCGCGATCGACGCCGCACTCGACGCGCAATCGACGCGCGCCAGCATCCGGGCTGCGCTCGATCACGATGGCAAGCTGGATGGCCGCGTCACCCTGTCCGGCGCTGCGGGCACGGTGCAAGCGCTCGATGGCCAGATCCAGCTCGATCTCAACAGCCTCGATTTTCTTGAACTGATCACCAGCGAAGTCAGCAACACGAAGGGCCGGGTCAGCGCGAACTACACGATAGGCGGCACCGTGGATGCGCCGCAACTCAACGGCGCACTGAGTCTCAAGGAATTCGCCACCGAGGTTCCGCTGGCGGGACTCAAGCTGCAGGATGGCGACATCTCGCTGCGTGCGGATGGCAGCCAACGATTCGTCCTCGAAGTCAGCATCGTATACGGAAAGGGAAAACAGACGATCAATGGCGAGGGCGGGCTCGCCGAAACCGACGCGATGAAAGTCAGCATCAAGGGCGAGGAATTCCTTGCCGCCGATATTCCCGCCGCGCGCGTCGTCATTTCCCCCGATCTGACTCTCGAGCGCGCCACCAGCGGCATCAATGTCACCGGGACGGTCAACGTACCGAGCGCGAATGTGGATTTCTCCAAGTTGCCAGGCGGAGGCGTCAGCTCGAAATCTCCCGATGTCGTGATTACCGATGCCGAGCGCGAAGAACCCGGAAAGCCGGCACCGGTCACCGCGAACCTGACCGTGATTCTCGGCGACAAGGTGAAGCTCGCGGGATTCGGTTTCGACGGCTCGGTTTCAGGACAACTCGTGGTCAACGAACGTCCAGGTCGCGCGACGACCGGCACCGGCACGCTCAATGTGGGCGGCACCTATAAGGCCTACGGCCAGGATCTCAACATCGAGACCGGCCGCGTGCTGTTCGCCGGCACCGCGATCGACAATCCCGGCATCGATATCCGTGCCGTGCGAAAGATCGAAGCGGATGACGTCACCGCAGGCTTGCTCGTACGCGGAACCGCTCAGATTCCCGTTCTGACCGTGTTCTCCGAACCGGCCATGGAACAGTCCGATGCGCTTTCCTACCTGATCACCGGCAAGCCCCTCTCATCATTGAAGAGCGGTGAAGGCGACATGCTCGGAACGGCTGCACGCGCACTTGGCACGGCCGGTGGCGACCTGCTGGCCAAAAGCATCGGCGGCCGCCTCGGCGTGGACGACATCGGCGTGGCCGACAACGCGACGCTTGGCGGTGCGGCGTTCACGGTCGGCAAGTACCTTTCGCCGAAGCTCTACCTGAGCTATGGCGTCGGCATTTTCGAGCCGGGCGAGGTCGTCACGCTGCGTTACCTTTTCCACAAGCGCTGGAATTTCGAGGCACAGAATGCGACGACCGGCAGCCGCGCGGGCGTCAACTATCGCTACGAGAAATAGCCTTCTCGCACGGTCGTCAGCGCCTCGGTGGCCAGCACTTCGCCACAGGTGTTGATCGGGCTGCTCGGATGGCATACTTCTGTTGCGGTTCGCAGCGGCCAGGATCGTCCGCGAATTCGGATGCCTGATTGAGCCGACCGCGATCCCTTCCATTGCCAGTCAGCGATCCGGAAGCGCAAGGCCTTCTCGAACGGAGGCCGATCACCAAGAGCCAGAGGCGCGGCCATTTGGTCCCGGCGGCGCCTAGTAGTCTTTGAGGGAAAGACCCTCAAGACGAAGATTGCCACGCACATAGGCGCGGATTTCTCCATCGGCCGGCTCGGGTGCAGCGCCGTCGAGGTGGCGATGAAGCATGGTTTCAAGCAGGAAAAGCATGGCTTCGCGCGCGACAGGCTGCTTGTTGGCGTGCCCGGCTTCGGCATCCACGAGCAGGCTCGCATCCTTACCCGCCATCTTCAGGCGGGCCGCGTACTCGATGACGCCGGAAATGCCGACGCGCCGGTCTTCACC
>JBEBXZ010000331.1:0-3687 GCA_040391335.1 Dokdonella fugitiva
TCGGTTGCCGCATACACGGTGTCGCTGCTGCAGCCGAAGGTGATCCGCGATCTTGACCTGCATGCGCATGGATTGCGCATCGTCGAGCGCAAAAGGAACAATTTCCTGCCGTTGCCGGAAGGCGGCTATCTGTTGACCGGTGCCGGCCAGACCGAGGCCGAAGTCGCGAAGTTTTCGAAACGCGATGCCGAACGCCTGCCGGCCTATGAGGCGCGTCTCGAAGCAATCGCCGATGTGCTGCGTGCGCTCGCGCTGGAGCCGCCGCCGAATGTCACCGATGGCGGCTGGTGGAAGGCGTTGCCGGAACTGGTGCGCGCCGGAAAGCTCGGCAAGCGCCTGCATGGTCTCGATACGACTCTGCGCCAGGAGTTGCTCGACCTGTTCACGATCTCGGCCGCCGAATATCTCGACCGCTGGTTCGAGAGTGCGCCGATCCGTGCCGAGCTCGGCTTCGATGGCGTGGTCTGCAATGACGCCAGTCCGTACACGCCGGGCAGTGCCTACGTGCTGTTGCATCACGTATTCGGCGAAGTGAATGGCGTCAAAGGCGCCTGGGGACATGCGATCGGCGGCATGGGCGCGATCACCCAGGCCATGGCGCGTGCCGCGACCGTGGCCGGGGTCGAGATCCGCACGGCCTGCGGCGTGCGCGAGGTGATCGTCGAGAACGGGCGTGCGGTCGGTGTCGTTACCGAGACGAGCGATATCCTGCATGCGCGCGCGGTGGTCGCCAACGTCAATCCCAAGCTGCTATACGAACGACTCATGGCGCGCGATATCGTGCCGCCGCCGACGCGCGAGCGCATGGCGAACTGGCGTTGCGGCTCCGGCACGTTCCGCATGAATGTCGCACTCGATCGATTGCCCGATTTCATCGCCTTGCCGGGACAGGGCGATCATCTGACGGCGGGGATCATTCTGGCGCCGAGTCTCGACTACATGGACCGTGCGTATCGCGACGCGGTCGCCACGGGTTGGTCGCGGGAACCGATCGTCGAAATGCTGATTCCCTCAACGCTCGATGAAAGCCTCGCGCCGCCGGGCCAGCATGTCGCGAGCCTGTTCTGCCAGCACGTCGCGCCGGTCCTGTCGGATGGGCGCTCGTGGGACGATCATCGCGAGGAAGTTGCCGATCTCATGGTGGCGACGGTCGATCGTTACGCACCTGGGTTCGCAGCTTCGGTGCTGGGCCGCCAGATCAAGAGCCCGCTCGATCTTGAGCGCGATTTCGGACTGATCGGCGGCGACATCTTCCACGGCGCGCTGAGTTTGAACCAGTTGTTCAGCGCGCGTCCGATGCTCGGCCAGGCCGGCTATCGCGGCGCATTGCCCGGTCTGTACCTGTGCGGCGCAGGCACGCATCCCGGCGGCGGCGTGACCGGCGCGCCGGGCCACAATGCGGCGAAGGTGATCGCTGCCGATCTGCGTTAGCGAGTTTCCGGGAACTCCAGAGTGGAGATATCTCCCTCTGTAAATCGGTTCGTGGCAAACGCAGTCGCGGACCTGCTTCAACGCTTGCGCAATCGCTTCGCGTTGCCGGTTGCGCCCTTGTGGTATGGAGCGATGCCGGCCTGTGCGATTTGTGCAGCGGCGTTCGAAAGCTGGCTGGCGTTCTCGCTGGATTGGCCAATCAACTGACGCCACGCGCGGGACTGTGCCTGCCCGATACGGCCACCGGCAAGATCAAGCAGGATCGAGGTGCTGGTCGCCATGTTCGAAAACATCTGCGCGGCGGATGCATGGATGACCTGGCCGGAACGCGAGCTCATCGCCGTCGCGGAATCGAAGGCGGCTTTCGTCTTTTCATCGACCATGCGTTTGAGTTCGCGCTGATCCGCCGCACGCGGGTGCGTACCTGCGCGGGCAATCAAGTGACTGCGATGAGCGATCACCTCGGACGAGGCAAGCAGCATCTCACCGGCGGTGCTGGCAAAAGCGGTCCATAACGAGAACGGATTGGCGAACAGGTGGGGCGGACGGCGACGCTTCATCGGCAAGGGCAGGCGGGAAAACCGGATGCCACGCTAACACGCAGGCTCGCCCGCAGGGCGCGCCGTGACGAAAACTTGCGGTTGCCGTTCATGTGCGACGCGCGGCAAGCGTTGCGATCGGCGGCGCATGGGTTCATGGTGGAGGACTTTTTCAGACCAGGTACGACGATGGCTCACCTGCATGCTCCGGGACTCGTGCTGCGCATGGACCCCGACGAACTGCTCCGGCAGGCTGCGACCTGCAGCTGCGAGGAAGATCGAGCGGTCAACGCCCAGCACTATTTCGTCTGCATCGAAGCCGATGCGAAGGAAGGACTCTGGGTCCCGCTGTTCACCGGGCCGCGCTTCGGCACGAGGGAGATCCCGTCCGCGGCGAAGACCGGGGATCCCCGCTGGATCGGCGTTCCCGCGCATTTCAACCCGGACCAGGTCTGGCGCGCGTCGCACAAGGCTGCCCAGCGCGCCGCGGTCTCGGCGCACGACCGGTCCTCCGCGAAACTGCCGAACCGGGTCGCGCAGAAATCGCTGCCGCTGCCGGCCGAATTCGCGCCGGTCGCCGCGCTGGCCGCGGGCCGGTAGCGCTTTCCGACCGCAGGATTCGTCCGGCCGGAGCGTGCGAGCCAGCGCTCCGGCGGCGCTGTCGCATGGCATGCCGGCGCATGCCGTGTCATCTGCATGCAACACCGCTTGTCTAGGTTTCCACAGGATTGTCACGACGCGCGCCATTGCCGCGTCATCCAGCGGAAGCCTCTCATGTATCGAACTGTAGCCGTGCGTCCGCGGTGTCGCCTGCTTGCCATACTGGTTCTTGCTCCATTTTCGGTCGCGACCGCTCAATCGCCGGATGAATCGCCATCGGAGGAACCGGCCAGCGATACCACGCGCCTGGAAGGCGTGCGCGTGCAGGGTGCGGCGTCCAGCGGTGAGGTGCTTTATCTGGACGAAAAGCGGATCTCCCCGGCGGTGACGGAAGCATTGAGCGCGGAGCAGATTGCGCGCACCGGAGATTCGGATGCGGCGACGACGCTCAAGCGCGTATCCGGCCTGAGCCTGATCGATGGGCGCTACATCTACGTGCGCGGTCTCGGTGAACGCTATTCCGGCGTGCTGCTCAACGGTGCACAGATCCCGAGCCCGGATTTCACGCGACGCGTGGTGCCGCTCGACCTGTTCCCCAACGAGCTTCTCGACGGGATCGTCGTCCAGAAAACGTATACGCCGGATATGCCGGGTGAGTTCGGCGGTGGCACCGTCCTGCTGCGCACACGCGAGATTCCGCGAGCGCCATTCCTCCGGATCCAGGGTACGCTCGGTTACGCGGATGGGACGACTTTCGAGGACGGCCTCCGCTATCGCGGGGGCGCACGGGACTGGACGGGCTCCGACGATGGCATACGCGAAATGCCAGGTTCGCTGGCGGCTGCGATCGCCAACGGCAGCTACCTGCGTCCCCGTTCGGCCTCGAACCCGGGAGGTGCGACGGCGGAGCAATTGCAAACCTATGGTCGCGATCTCGCCACGGCCGGCTACGGCGTGGGAACAAAGCGTTTAGGTCCTGACACCGGTTTCTCGATCGGGCTAGGCAACGGTTACGAGATTGCTCCGGACGTTCGTCTCGGCGTGATGGGCGCCTTGCGCTACTCCCAGCAATGGGACAGCCGCGATGAGCAGCGCAACACCTATGCGGCCAGCAACA
>JBEBXZ010000332.1:0-3675 GCA_040391335.1 Dokdonella fugitiva
CGGGCGTCGCGGCATGACCTGCTCCTGCGCAGGGTCGAACACGCCAATGGCAGCACGTACTGGCAAGCAGCGCATGTGAGCAGCAGCGACGCGCAGGAGGCACGCGCGACAAGGGATTGGCGCGTCCATCTGCAAGGATTCGTGGCCGCATCCACGACCGTGCTCACCCACGCGGATATCGAGGCCCTGTACGCGGACGGCAAGGGTGGAACGAACCGCCACCAGGTCTACAGCTATCGTGACGGTGGCTTTGGCGCCTGCAGTGCAGCGGTACTGTTGCATACCGGCAAACAGGGTTTGCGCGCGTTCGCGCTGCACGGGCAGGGCCAGGGGCGCACCAGCGACCACCAGTGTCCGCTCGCCCTCAGTGCGGACGCCGAACTCGTACCCGGCTGCTATGCCTGGCTGTTCTCGAACGCGCCGCTCGATGCACGCAGCTGGGTCGACAGCGGGGATCCCCTGCGCCCGCTGGCACGCCGCGATGGACAGTCCCTGACGGCCGACTATCTTGCCTTCACGATCACCAGCCTGGCATGAGCCAGGCCGCCGAACCGTTCGTCCAGCGCCTGGCGGCAACCTGTCCGGGACTCGGGTTCGCCGTCGAGGATGCGGCTGACATCCCGGTCCTGCGCCGGCTCTATGCCAGCGTGCGCGAGGAAGAACTGCGCGCGGTGGAGTGGAGCGAAGCGCAGAAGCAGGCTTTCATCGACGCCCAGTTCGACTTGCAACGCCAGCACTATCGGGCGCACTACCCGGGTGCGGAGTTCCTCGTCGTGCGTGAAGCAGGCGAGCCGATCGGCCGCATCTACCTGCACGCACGCACGCGCGAGATCCGCTTGATGGATATCGTCCTGTTGCCCTCGGTACGTGGGCGCGGCCTGGGCTCCCGCATGCTGACCGCCCTCATCGCCGAGGCGCGCCGCGAACAGCAAACGATCACCTTGCACGTCGAGCCGAACAATCCTGCGCGCCAGTGGTACGAACGGCAGGGCTTCGTCCTGATCGAGGACCGCGGAATCTACCTCTTCCTTGGCTGGCAGCCGCCCGAGCCGGCGCTGGCCCAGGCCGACGCGTGAGGCGCGCGGCTCAGTTGAAGGTGAGTTCGTAAGCCATGCCCTGGCCATCCGGGCCGAGCGGCACAACGAACAAGTCGATGCCGCCCCGCTGTGGATGCTCGATCCGGTACATGCCCTGGGTATGCGAGCGCTTTGCCGCCGGATCGCGCAACAACACCGAGAACGGCGGCAGCGGCCGCGGCGACGGCGCGCGCAGGCGATGCACCGAAGCGACTTCGAGCGCGAAGCGGTGGCCATCGCGTTCCAGTTCCAGCGCCTGTCCGACCAGGGCTTCGAATTCCTCCACCGCAATCTCCTGCAGCATCGCTGGTTTTCCTTCGGCTCATGGGAGAAGCACAGGGTAACCGCCACGCGCCGCCACGGACAGCACCGGGAGGCCGGCATCAGCCATTGTCCGAAAGGCCAGATTGAACCATCGGTCCGCTCGTACTACGCTCGAACGGATCAGCGCTGACGACAGCGAACCCTGCCCGGCTTCCAACAGCTCGACTTCCGAAGGACCTGAACGTGAAAAAAGTACAAGCGACGGCGACCAGCGCACTGGCCGGATTGTTGTTCGACGACATGACGATCGCGGCCGGCGGCTTCGGCCTGTGCGGCATTCCGGAAAACCTGATCCAGGCCTTGCTGGAGGCCGGAACCAAGGGACTGACCATCGTCGGCAACAATGCCGGCGTCGATGATTTCGGCATGGGTCCATTGCTGAAGACGCGCCAGGTCAAGAAAGTGATCGCCTCGTACGTCGGCGAGAACAAGGAGTTCGAGCGCCAGGTGCTGGCCGGCGAACTCGAACTCGAACTCGTGCCGCAGGGCACGCTGGCCGAACGCCTGCGTGCGGGCGGTGCCGGCATCCCGGGCTTCTATACGCGCACCGCGTTCGGCACGAAGCTCGCCGAGGGCAAGGAAACCAGGAATTTCGACGGTCTGGATTACGTGCTCGAGCCGGCGATCAGGGCCGATCTCGCGATCGTCAAGGCGTGGAAGGGCGATGCCTTCGGCAACCTCATCTACCGCAAGACCGCGCGCAACTTCAACCCCATGATCGCGACCTGCGCCAAGGTCTGCGTGGTCGAAGTCGAGCAACTGGTCGAAACCGGCACCCTCGAACCCGACCAGATCCATACGCCGGGCATCTACGTCGACCGCATCCTGCAGGGCGCGAAGTACGAGAAGCGCATCGAGTTCCGCACACTGTCGGGCGTCGCACCGTCAGGCAAGGAGAATCCGACCCGTGAACTGATGGCCCGGCGTGCCGCAAGGGAATTGCAGGACGGCTTCTGCGTGAACCTCGGCATTGGCATCCCGACCCTGGTCGCCAACTACATCCCCCAGGGCGTCAACGTCACGCTGCAATCGGAGAACGGCCTGCTCGGCATCGGTCCATTCCCGACCGAGGAAACCGTGGACCCGGACCTGATCAATGCCGGCAAGCAGACGATCACGACGATCCCGGGCAGCAGCTTCTTTTCGAGCGCCGATTCGTTCGCGATGATCCGCGGCGGCCATATCGACCTGTCGATTCTCGGCGGTCTCGAAGTTTCCGAGGGCGGCGACCTCGCGAACTGGATGGTGCCGGGCAAGATGGTCAAGGGTCCGGGAGGCGCGATGGATCTGGTTTCCGGCGTCAAGCGCGTCGTCGTGCTGATGGAGCACACCGCGAAGGACGGTTCGCCGAAGATCCTCAGGCAATGCGCCTTGCCGCTGACCGGCAAGGCCTGCGTCGACATGATCATCACCGACCTCTGCGTATTCGACGTCGCCGAAGGCGGTGGCCTCACGCTGACCGAACTGCATCCGGGCGTCGGCCTCGATGACGTCAAGGCGAAGACTGGCTGCGATTTCCGGATCGCCGCTGGCCTGGCGTAGCCGATCCCGCGGAACGCGGTGATCGACCGCGTTCCGCTTATGGAACGATTTCAGATCCACGTCACGCATCGATGGAAGCGCCGCAGCCTGCGGCATTCCGCAGCCGCAGGCCGTGATCGAGCCACGGGCGCTTTGCCGCGTGAAACCCGTCATTTCTCACCTCGACTGCCCCCGACGTCACTGGGTTCCGGCGACTTGACTGACTGCACAGGCGATGCATCTCCACGGTCGAGCGCTTGCTGCTGGTTGCCCGCGGGTCCATGCGATCTGCCCGAGCGCGTGAGGCTCATGCTGGACAGCCCCGACGATGGCATCGAGCGGCTATGATCGGCGGGTCTTTCCGGGGAGGAAACCATGAGTCTCATCCACACACTTACGCGCCACAAGAGCGTCCAGCAATTGCAGGCCGAGGTTGGCCAGCGCAGTGAATTCCGCCGCGTGCTCGGCGTCTGGCAACTGACCAGCATCGGCCTCGGTGGCATCATCGGCGTCGGCATCTTCGTGCTCGCCGGACAGCAGGCCGCCGCCAATGCGGGGCCGGCCGTGGCGCTCGCCTTCATCATCGCCGGCATCGCCAGCGCCGCCGCCGCATTGTGTTATGCCGAGTTCGCCGGGCTGATCCCGGTGACCGGCAGTGCCTACACCTACAGCTATGCCGTGCTTGGCGAGTTCGTGGCCTGGCTGATCGGCTGGGATCTGCTGCTCGAATACGCCTTGATCGTCGCGGCGGTGG
>JBEBXZ010000333.1:0-3671 GCA_040391335.1 Dokdonella fugitiva
CGTCGATGCGATAGACCATGCAGCGCAAGCGCAGCGGTTCGATCGTCCATGCGACGACTTCGACCAGGGCGTAGTCGCGAGCCAGCCGTTGCGCGGCCGTGATCGAGCGCTGACTGCCGCGGTAGACTGGCAAGCCGTCGTAGCCGCGAGGCGTGGCGCCCGCGCCGATTGCAGCGTCGGCCTTCTCGGCCATCGCGACGACGATCATCGACGCGCCGTCGCCGGATCGCTCCCAGTCTGCGGGCACTGCCGACACCAGCGGCGTGAACACCAGCCATGCCAGCGAGATGAACCACTCGTACCCGCGCGGCCGCTTGCCCGGCGTGATCATGGCGTGGCGGCAATCGGTTCGACCAGCAGCACGCCGGGTTTGCCGCGCAACCGGGCAATCGCGGCGACACTGGGATCTGGATGGATTTCCGTGGCGTGGCTGGTGGGAGCCAGCCCGTAGATCGCACTGCCCGATCGACTGTCGACGATGCGCAAGCCGGCATCGTCGAGCAGCTTCTGCAGTTCCTCCACGCTCAGTTCGGGGGCGGGAACAAAACGGATGGTTGCGGCCGGGCTGCTTGCATCGGCGTGACTGAGGGTCTGGTAAGCATCGGCGCCCGGGGAATCGGGGCGTTGATGCAGTTCGTAGGCCATCAGCGTTATTGCGGCGGATTGCAGGAGCAGCAAGGCCGCGATGCCTACCGGCCAGAGGCGTCGACGTGGCAAGGGAACTGACGGCACAAGGCTGCCTTCGTCGTCGATGCCGTCATGAAGATCGAATCCACCTGGATTGGCCGGTGCGTCGATGCGTTGCAGCAGGCGTTGCAGCACCGCTTGTGGATTGCCGGATGCGGCTTCCCGATTCATGCCGTCGTGGACGAGGCGCTGCAGAGCCAACTCGTCGCGACAGTCACTGCAGTGCGGCAGGTGCGCATCCACCAGTTGGCGTTGCCCTGGGGTCGCTGTCCCGTTGATGACCCACGGCAGCAGTTCCCAGATCTGAGGATGGGAGGGGATGTCGGTGCTCATGATGACCGCGGGCTCCGCGCTCCGGTTGTTGTCTCGGTTTCTCCGCCCAATCCTGGCAGGCTGTTGCGTAGCCGCAAGCGCGCATGGAACAGCCTCGCCTTGACCGTGCCGACCGCGCATTCCATGACGACGGCAATCTCCTCGCAGGATTGGCCCAGGTAATAGGCGAGCTGCAGCGTCGCCCGCTGTTCGGCTGGCAGCAAGGCCATGCCGCGAGCCAGCCAATCCTGAAGTTCGCGCTGCTCGCTATCGTATTCCTCATCGCTGGCGGACTCCTCCAATTCCTTGGTGCTGCCGGCGCCGCTCCCGGCCGGCGGCTGTTCGCGCAGCATTTTCAACATGCAGCGGTAGGCGATGCCGATGATCCAGGTGCTGGCTCTGGAATCGCCACGGAAGCGGGCGGCCTTGCGCCAGACCACCCAGAACGTTTCGTTGATGATCTCCTCGACCAGTTCGCGACGTCCGCAATGCCGCGCGACGAAGCGACTCAGCGATGGGTACATCTGCAGGTAGAGTGCTTCGAAGGCCCGTCGATCACCGCCGGAAATTGCGACCAGCTGCCGTTGCATCACGGCATCGGCTGAGGCAATGCTGCTGGATGATCCGCGGTCGGCGTTAGACTTCATCGGCTCTGCAATCGGATGGTCGCGTGGCGAGGATTCGTGGATGCGTAAGGACTTGAGTGCGCGTTTGGCGGGAAAAGGTTGTGCCGGGTTCGCCGCGTTGCTACGGCGAGCCTGCAAACTGCTGGCGGCCGCTGCTTGACGCGGATGCTTCGCCCTCGTCGCCTCCATCGTGCTGGCGGCGATTGTGCGCGCGTCATCGCGGCGGTGCTGGTATGCAGTGAGGCTTCTGCCGCCGGATGGGGCGGTCTGGCCGGTATCGGCAGCGACAATATCCACCGTGGTTCCTCGCTTACCGATGGTCGAGCAGCCTGGATGGCGGATCTGCACTATGCCACTGACCGGGAATGGGTCGTGGGCCTTGCGGCGAGCGCCGAGCGTCCGCGCAACCAGCAGGCCGGCGCCCAACTGACCGCCTATGCCGACCGCCGCTGGCGACTGGATCAGGACTGGTCGGCCAAGCTCGGCGTGGTGCACTACGAATCACCGTGGAATCTCTGGAGCCGGCGCATGCGCTACAACGAGCTGACCGCGGCGATCGGCTGGCGTGGCCGCTGGCGGCTCGCGCTATCGATGTCGCCCGACAGCCCGGGACTGACCGCGAACTGGGAGGTGCGCCGCGATTTTGTCGCCTATGTCGAATCGAGTTACCAGCAGCCGCTGGTCGGCCCGTGGTCGATGCATGTCGGCGTTGGCCATGCGGACCTGCGTCGCGTGTCGGACCGCAGCGGCGCTTACGCCAGCGCCGGTCTCGGTTATGCGCTGGGTGGAACGCAGGTCTTTTCCACGCTGTTCTGGACCGATCGCGGCGCGCAGGCCTATGCGACGCCGCCTGATCAGGGCATGCGCTGGGTGACTTCACTGGTCTGGAGCTTCTGAGTTTCCTTGCACGAGCGCCGACTTCGCACGAGGCATGCCGGCGCGGTTGTGGATCGCTTCTGGTCCTGCTCGCTTTCATCGGCGCGGCGCGGTTACGCACATTGGCGTCGCCCGCTGTACAAAATTCACGACACACACGCTTGCTGCCCTCTAACGCGTTTGCTGCCCTCTGGAGCGAACTTGCTTTGACCATCATCGATGCGCTTCGACGCGATGAATTGCGTCCGCAATTGGATGCCGCGCCTGCAGTCTGCAACGTCGCTCACAAGACAGTTTTTGATTTATGCCGCGCAGTGAAATGGCTTCGACGGGAAACTGTCAGCCGTCGCTCTCGGCAACCTTGGCAGCGGATGCCACATATGCCGGAAGGATGTGAATTGCACTAAGTGGAGCGACGGGAACGTGATATGGCCCCGCTGGCTTGACCCAGGCAAGCTCCTCGATTTCCGCTTGCGCCTCGGGAGAACCCTGGATTGAACAGGAGTACGCCTGCGCCCGAACCATTCGCCCAGGCTCGTTGACCGCAGCAGCCTCGAACTCCCCAAGGCGGATGATGCTGGAAACATCGAGGCGAACGCCCAATTCCTCATCAAGCTCGCGTGCCAAAGCCAGCAATGGCTCCTCATCCGGTTCGGTCTTGCCACCGGGCTGGATGAAGATGGATGAAGAGCGCTTGCGAACGAGCAACACCTCCCCGTCGTCATTTGCAATTACGGCGGCCACTGTGCGGATAGGTTCCATGTGATTTCAAAGTGTGAGTGGTTGAGCGATGGGTGCGCGAAGGCTAACGCCTGAACCACGCAGCACCGCGAGGCGGCATCGGCTCGAATGTCTTGTCGGGCGGCACCTACAACCAGACTGTCTACGGAAATGCAGTCTGACAACGTTGAACATCGCGAAGCATTGAAAATGCACAAAGCAATAAAGAGAACAATGCCATGACCGACGAACGCCTGAAAGCTCAGAGCAAGGGCATCAAACGCGTGGTATTGACGGGAACTTACAATTGTTAGGTGCCGGCCCTTGACACCGCAGAGTGCCTATTGTACAAATACATGTACAACTGGAGCCGCCTGATGGACGCAATTACCTACAGCACTGCCCGAGCCAAGCTGGCCGACACCATGGATCGTGTGTGTGACGACCACG
>JBEBXZ010000334.1:0-3670 GCA_040391335.1 Dokdonella fugitiva
CGTGTTGTGCACCAGCATCAAGCCTTCGCGCAGCGGTGCGCCGACGTGGTCGGCGAACTCCATCGGCGCCGCGCCGGTACCCCCTTCGCCACCATCCACGACGATGAAATCGGGGCGGATGCCGGTGCTCAGCATGGCCTTTGCGATGCCGAACCATTCCCAGGGATGGCCGTTCGCCAACTTGAAACCGGTCGGCTTTCCGCCGGAGAGTTCGCGCAGCCGTGCGACGAAGCGCAGCAGGCCTTCGGGCGTATCGAATGCGGAATGGCGCGACGGGGAAATGCAGTCCTCGCCTTCCGGAATGCCGCGCGTCTCGGCGATCTCGCGCGAGACCTTGGCGCCCGGCAGGATGCCGCCGTGGCCGGGTTTCGCGCCCTGCGAGAGCTTGATCTCGATCATCTTGACCTGCGGCAGCAGGGCGCGCTCGACGAAGCGCTCTTCGCTGAAGACGCCGGCGCGCTGGCAGGCGCCGAAATAACCGGAACCGAGTTCCCAGACGATGTCGCCGCCATTCTCGCGATGGTACGACGACAGCGAGCCTTCGCCGGTGTCGTGGTAGAAGCCGCCGCGCCGCGCCCCTTCGTTGAGCGCGCGGATCGCGTTCGGCGACAGCGAGCCGAAGCTCATTGCCGAAATGTTGAACACGCTGGCCGAGTACGGCTGCGTGCATTGCGGGCCGCCGACCGGCACGCGGAAATCATGGCCCTCGATGAGGCTCGGCATCATCGAGTGGTTGATCCACTCGTAGTTGTTCGCGTACACGTTGCGCTCGGTGCCGAACGGACGCGTCTCCAGCGCGAGTTTGGCGCGCTGGTAAACGATCGAGCGCTGGTCGTGCGAGAACGGCACTTCGTCGTCGTCGGCCTCGACCACGTACTGGCGCATCATCGGCCGGATGGCTTCGAAGAAATATCGGCCATGCGCCAGGATCGGGAAGTTGCGCCGCAGCGTCTTGCGCTTCTGCGTCATGTCCCACAGGCCGATGACCGTCAGCACGCCGCCGGCCACCGCCGTCCAGCGCCAGCCCCCGCCATCGCCCCACAGTGCGATGCCGAGGCCCAGGGCAAGCACGACGAGCACGAAAAACCAGTAGCGTGAGGGCAATGGCGAGTTCACGAGCGGGCATTCTCCGGGACGGATGCAACGAGGATAGCGGATACGCGCGAGCGCCGGCCGCGCGGCGTCCCTGGCGTGATGGAATCCCGTGCCGCGGATGACATGTATCCGTGCAGGGATCATCGCGGACGGGCGGTGGTCCGCGTTCAGGCGTTCCAGTGGGTGTAAGGATTCAGCGACAACCGTGAATTGAAGTAGCGGGCGTCGTCGGTGACTTCCGCGCCGACCCAGTCGGGATGCTCGAATACCTGGTCCACCGTTTCGAGTTCGATCTCGGCAATCACCAGGCCCGCGTTCGCGCCAAGGAATTCGTCGACCTCCCAGACGAAACCGGCGTGCCCGATGTGTCGGCGGATTTTCTCGATCGGCCAGGGTTCGCACAGCGCAAGCAATTGCTCGGCGTCATCGAGTGGAATCGCGTATTCGAATTCGCTGCGCAAGGGACCTTGCGAGGCGCCCTTGATCGTCAGCCACGCGGATTGGCCGGCGATGCGCACACGCACCGTGCGTGCCTCGTCGCGATTCAGGTATCCCTGGCGAATGGCGACGCCGCCGGCATGCCGCCATTCGTCGCCTTGAACCAGGAACTTGCGCTCGATCTCGATGCCCACGGGGAACTCCCTGAAAACCGCATTCTCGCATCGTCGCGCGTCACGCCGGGCTGACAGCGAATTGACAGTTATGCGGCGTATTTTCGATCCGCCAGGGGAACGAGCAATAAGAACCAAAACGCTCACGCAGCCGCAGGTAGCGGGAAAAACCAAGATGACCGCGGATGCGCACACCAATATCAACGGGAGGAAAAACCCATGAAACTGCTCAAGAAAAGCGCTGTCGCGCTGGCAATGGCCGCAGCAATGATGACGGCGCTGCCGGTCATCGCATCCGCCGCCGAGGAAATTCCGCGCGCGCCGTCGACGCCGAATACACCGAAGAACTGGGTCGGCCCGGGCAAGCGCATTCACGCCCAGGTCCTGGTCGACGAGATCATCGCCAAGCATCCGGAACTGGTCAGCATCACGATTCACGCGATTCCGCCGGGCGGCACCGAGTACACGATGATCGCGGGCACCTTTCCGGATCGCATCGGCAATGAGTCTTCGCCGGGCGACGTGATCACCGCGAAGAAAGGCGTGACCCAGGTCGAGTCGAAATGGGGCACCGAAAACTGGGGCCACAAGGTGTCGATCGTTGCCCCGCTGAAGAACGCCAAGGGTGAATATCTCCCGGCGGCACTGATCCTCGCATTCAAGACCACGCCGGACAGCACGAAGAAGGACACCGACTTCATGGAACCGGGCGTCAAGATCCGCGACACCTTGAACAGCCGGATTGCCACCACGGCCTCGCTGTTCGACGCAGCGAAGTAGGCACGGCAGGAAAATCATCCACGGTCGCCCCACGTCGGCCGTGGATGGTTCGTGTCAGGAGGTCGGTTCGGCAGCTTTCCGGCCGGGTCTGGTGGGTGCCGGATTTGCTGCGGCCGACACGTTCAGCGTCGCTGCCAGGTCGGTGTCGTCGGGTGCGGCCAGCGCATGCGTACCTGCAAGCCGCCAAGGACGGAACGTCCCAGTTCGATCCCGCCGCTGGTCGCTTCGACCAGATCCCTCACGATCGCGAGGCCCAGGCCATGGTGCGCCGTCCCCGCTTCATCGAGTCGACCTCCGCGCATCAGGGCAATCTCGGCACTGATGTCGAGACCCTTGCCATCGTCCTCGACATCCAGCGTGATGCCCGCATCGCCCGATTCGCCGCGCACGCGCACGCGCCGATGCGCGAAGCGCGCGGCATTCTCGATGAGCGCGCCGAGGATCTCGGTCAGATCCTCGCTGGCCACGCCGACGCGCAGCGCCTCGTCGATCTCGACCTCGAACACGATCTGCGCGCCGCGCTCGGTGCGCTCGACCACCTCGACCACATTCTCCGCCAGCACGAGCGGATTCGATTCGCTGATGCCGGAAACCTGGCGTATCGCCGCCGCGCGCGAGCGTGCAAGTTCGGCCTCCACCGCCGCCGCCGCCGCGGCAATCGTGCGATCGATTCCGTCGGCCGCCTCGACCGCCCCCGCGGCTCGCGCGCGACGGCTCTGTGCGGTCAGGGCGGCGAGCGGTGTTTTCAGCGAATGCGCGAGATCGGCGGCCCGTCGCCGTGCGCGGACCAGATCCTTCTCTCGTGCTTCGGCGAGTTCGTTGATCGCGGTGGTGAGCGGTTCGATCTCGGTCGGATAGTCGGCCGTCATGCGCATCGCGGGATTGCGCCGCAATGCCGCCAGTTCCTCGCTGACGCGCATCAGCGGGTGCAATCCGAGCCGTACCTGGGCCCAGGCCGCGACCAGCAGGGTCAACCACAGCAAGGCCAGGAAGAGGGCGAGTTCACGACCGAATTCGCTGCGTGCCTTGATCAGGTCTTCTTCGCCGTGCGCAAGTTGCAGCAACACGTCCGGCCCGCGTCGATTCGGGCGGACGAGTCGTTCGAGCAGCAGCACGCGCTTGGCAAACGGACCATCGGCATGTCGCGTATTCCATGTCCCGGCATCCGCAGGTGCGGCAATCGG
>JBEBXZ010000335.1:0-3667 GCA_040391335.1 Dokdonella fugitiva
GGGCCTCGGTGGCGTGCGCCGGCGCCTATGTCGGCGGGCCGCCCCAGGAGTAATCCGCGGGTAAGTGCGTGTGGTGCGGAGAAGCCGCACCACACGCCATCGAGGCTTTTGAAATTCGTTTCACATCGCTGCTCCAGACTGGGCTCATCCCTGATGGAGACGCACCGATGCCGAACTTTCGAATCCGCTTGATACTCATCCTTGGCGGCTTGCTGCCCACCGCGATTCCCGTTGTCGCCTCGGCTGCGGGCACCGAACGCATCCTTGTGGTGGTCAGCGGCGAAGGCCGCGACCAGGGCAAAACCCGGCCCGGTTTCGAGATGGACGAGTTCTCGCAGGCTTACCTGATATTCCGCGACAACGGTTTCGTGGTCGACGTGGCAAGTCCGTCGGGAGGCAAGGTCGAGGCGGACAAGTACGACGCGAAGGCGCCGTTCAATGCGGGCTTGCTCGCTGATGCGCATGCTGTCGCCAAACTCGATGCGGCGCTCGCCACGATCGACGTGAAAGCGTCGGATTACGCGGCCGTCTATATCGTCGGTGGCAAGGGCGCGATGTTCGACCTGCCGACCGACGTCGCATTGCGGAACGTGGTGTCGGCGATATACGGGCAGGGCGGCATCGTTGCCGCTGTCTGCCACGGGCCGGCGGCGCTTGTCGATGTGCGGCTCGAGGATGACTCCCTGCTCGTCGCCGGCAAGGCGGTCACGGGCTTCACGAATGAAGAGGAAGCGATCTTCGGAAAGCGATGGGCGAAGGAGTTCCGCTTCCAGATCGAGGACGCGATGCGCGCACGCGGCGCGCTTTGGCAGGAATCTCCGTTGATGATGCCCAAGCTCGTGGTCGATGGCCGGCTGATCACCGGGCAGAATCCCTATTCGACGACTGCGGTCGCTGAAGCGATCGTCAAGGGCCTAGGGCGCGCTCCCAGGCCACGCGAGCCATGGCGCGATGAAGTGACCATGCAACTTGTTCAGAAGATGCTGGCGGGAAGCACTGACGCGCACCCGGAACTTGCCAGCAATACCGCCAGGTATCACGTTGAACTGATCGGCCTGCTCGGCTACTACCAGCTGCAGGGCGCGCAAGAGAACCGGGCTGTGCGCGACGCACTGTCGATCATGCAACTCGCCGAGCCGTACATGCAGGAACCGCAGCTCAAGCTCGGCATTGCCCAGGCGCACCACCGGCTTGGCGAGGAAACGCCCGCTCGCGAGTGGCTCGGGAAAGTGTTGGAAACCCATCCCGACATGGAAGACGCTACACAGCTGATGGCCGAGATGAACCGTTGAGCGATGAATCCGGAACGGATGCGCATTCTTGTCGTTGAAGACAATCTCGCCTTGCGCACGAGCATGGCGACATTGTTCGAATCGCACGGCCACCCAGCGGATTTCGCCGCGGATGGCCGGACCGGCCTGAATCTCGCATTGGCCGATCCGCCGGATGTTCTCGTTCTCGATCTCGCGCTGCCCGGCCTGGACGGATTGCAGGTCTGCACGCAGCTTCGTGCGCAAGCCGATCGGCACATTCCGATCCTGATGTTGACCGCGCGCGATACGCTCGACGACAAGCTCAAAGGCTTTACTGCTGGCGCGGATGATTACTTGGTCAAGCCTTTCGCGAGCGAGGAATTGCTTGCCCGTTGCCTCGCGCTCGCACGCCGTCATCGCGTCGGCGAGGCGCATCGCCTGCGGATCGGATCGCTGTGCATCGACCGGCGGACCAGCGAGGTGTGGCGGCACGAACAAGCGCTGGAATTGCAGCAGACGCCGTATCGCATTCTTCTCGCGCTGGCCGAAGCGTGGCCGCGCACGCTGACGCGCAGCGATCTCGTGACTCGTCTATGGGGCGATGAGGTGCCGGAGTCGGATCCGTTGCGTTCACATCTCTATTTGCTGCGGCTGGCGCTCGACAAGCCATTCGACAAGCCCATGCTCAAGACCGTGCACGGCGTCGGATTCAGGCTGGAGGCGGATACGTGAGCGGTCCGGCACATCGCCTGCAGAATCGTCTGATGCTCGTCATCGGAGCGTTCGTGCTGATGACGGCGTTCGTGTTCGCGTTCTACGCGATGGTCTTCACGTACAGCGTCGAGGATGCGTTTCTCGATGCTGCGCTCGAGCACGAAGCCGCAGCGCAGTTGGAGGAGAAGGCCCGATCAGGCCAATGGGCGGTTCCGCGCGATCGAACAATGAAGATCTACCCGGAAGTGTCTTCGTTGCCGGAGGATCTGCGCGCTGTCTACTTGCAAGAACCGTGGCGTCACGAATTTCCCGGTGATGAGGGGCGTCACTACCATCTGCGTGTGATCGATGTTCCCGAGTCAGAGGAGCGCGTGTGGCTTGTTGCGGAAGTCAGCAGCCAACTGGTTGTGCGACCGTTGCGCGGACGCATCATGATGCTGTTCGCCGTATCCGGCACGTTGCTCGTGGCGATAGCTTTGCTCGCGGCATACTGGGTTGCACGCCGGACAACGGCTCCGTTGTCGTTGCTGGCACGAGAGGTCGATCGAATCACTCCAGATAATCTTGAGGTAGGGCTTTCGCGGAACGTCCCTGATGATGAGATCGGCATACTCGCGCGCGGCCTGGACAATCTGATTGCGCGAATCCATGCCTTCATCGCACGCGAGCAGGAATTCACGCGTGATGCGAGTCATGAGTTGCGCACACCGTTGGCCGTGATCCGCTCGGCGATCGAAGGTTTGCTGCGCGAACCGGGGCTTTCAGCGTCGGGCATGGCTCAGTTGCAGTATCTGCGTCAGTCGTCGATGCAACTGGAACAGACGGTGACGTCTCTACTGTCGCTTGCGCGTGACGAACGCGGCGATACGGTCGAAGCGGTCGCCTTGTTGCCGACCATCGAGCGCGTCATCGTCGAGCAGGCGCCGTTGCTGGAGGGAAAACCGGTCAAGGTGGACGTGGCCGTGGGCGCACGTGAGCATATGCGCATCGCGCCTTCGGTATTGCACATCCTGCTCTCCAATCTGATTGGAAACGCCTTTGCGCACACCGCGGAAGGAGAGGTACGCATTGATGTCATGGAGGGCTGGTTGCAGATCGTCAACACGGCCGACGGCAGCGATCCCGCGCTGAAATGGCGTGAGCCCAAGGCTTTCAGTAAGCGCGAAGGGAGCAATGGTCTCGGCATCGGCCTTGGCATCGTGCGTCGCCTGTGCGATCGCCACGGAATCGAAGTGCGGATCGATAGTGTCGAAGGGAGGGCGATCGCGCGTATGACGCTGAGGCAGGATGCGTAGAGCATCGGCACGCATGCGGGATTTCATTGCCAGGGACGTCATCGCGGTCATAGCGAAGAGCGCTTTCGCGATGCGGACAAGCGTGACAATGTGAGGAAATCCCTCGCGGTATCTACCGCGCGAGGCAACGCTTGCGGCGATCATCCACGCGTCTGGCGAACCATTCGGTGGTCAGGGTGCGCGTGATCTTCGGGCTTTCGAGCGTGATGCGCGGGATCACGGCACGGGGCAGCGGTTTCTTCTCGATCGATTCGGCGAGCGCGAACACGCGTTCGTAGACAGCGGTTTCCTCAAAATCGAGGCGATCGCCTTTTTCCAGCGCACGGCGGATGGTTGAATCGCCGAGGTTGAGACTGGTCAGCGCGCGTACCGCAAGCTCGGTAGCTCCGGGCGCGCCACCCGGTT
>JBEBXZ010000336.1:0-3661 GCA_040391335.1 Dokdonella fugitiva
CGAACTCGCCTTGATCCGCGAGCTCGACGAGGAGCTCGGAATCCAGGCAACGATCGGTCGCCGCCTGATAACCGTCCCTCACGGCCGCATCGTGCTCGACGTGCGAGAAGTCCCGGCTTTTGAAGGCCTGCCGTATTCGCGCGAAGGTCAGGCATTGAGCTGGATCACACCGCGCGACATCGATCCCGGCATGCTGCCGGCCGCCGACCGGCCCGTCGTTGCGGCCTTGAATCTTCCGGACTGTTACCTCATCACGCCGGAACCGGATGCGGATCAACTCGACGGATTTCTTGCGCGTATCGAGCAGGTGCTGCTGCAGGGCGCTCGCTTGATCCAGCTGCGCCTTCCCGGTTGGTCACGTGATCGCGTAGCGCCGTTGGCGAAGCAGGTTCGACAACGCTGCGCCGTGCACGGTGCACAACTCCTGCTGCACGCGGACTGGATGCTTGCCGGGATCCTCGGTATCGATGGAGTGCATTTGCCGGCTCGCGTCGCGGCTTCGCTGTCACGGCGTCCGCTGCCGCGAGGGCGTTGGGTCGGCGTGTCCTGTCACGATGCGGCAGAGCTGGCGCACGCCGCGCGCATCGGCGCCGACTTCGCGACCTTGTCGCCCGTATCGCCGACCCCGAGCCATCCGGACGCGATGCCGCTGGGGTGGAAGCGCGCATCCGAACTGATCGCGGATGCCGAACTGCCCGTCTACGCATTGGGCGGCCAGGGGTTCTCCGACATTGCCACAGCGCATGCCCATGGCGCCCAGGGCATTGCCGCGATCCGGGCCGGCTGGCCGGCCTGAGACTGTAGTTCACTCCGGCGATCGCCGGTCGGGAGGCCTCGTGCCGCGAACTGGCTGGAATGGTCTGGACATTCCCGTAAGTATATTTTGAGCGCATTGTGCGTGGCCTGACGTTCGTCGATTCACGATTTCCCGGGGAATTCGCATGAACACCAGGTGCGGAGTGCCCTCACGGACGACGTGACGCTGCCGGGAATGAATGACTCAACCGGCTTCGTGATTGCCACCGCCGTTCCCGCGTTCGATGCCGCTGGTGTGTTGCTGCTGTTTGGGATTGTCCTCGCGACCCTGCAGCAGATGCGCCGTCGAGCCTGACGAGGGGCTCGCACGCCGTGACGAGGTGCCGCGGTGTGCGACTCGATATGTGGCGGGATTCCAGCGCCGGCAGCGCTCGCCGCCGCACGAATCTCCCGTGGGGCTCCACGAAGCGCGCGAAAGCTTCTCCCGGCTCAAGTGCCGGCTTGCGCGGCGAGTTCGAGGTAACGTCGGTGCAGTTCGGCAACCGCGCCATCCAGTGAGGCGATATCGCCACTGTTGTCGATGACGTCATCGGCCACGGCAAGACGTTGTTCTCGCAATGCCTGGACCGCGAGCATGGACTCCGCGAGAGCGAGGGTGACGCCATCGCGTGCGGTCAGTCGCCGAAGCTGGATTTCGCGACTGACGTCGATGACCAGCACACGATCGACCCAGTCATACGCACCGGATTCGACGAACAACGGAATCGCCAGCACGACGTAGGGGCTGCGAGCCGCCTCTGCACCGGCACGCATCCCTTTCCGGATGAGCGGATGCACGACTGCTTCGAGACGTCGGCGCGCGCGGTCGTCGGCAAAAATGCGTTCGCGCATCGCGCGCCGGTCCAAAGCACCATCGGCATCGAGAACGTCGGCCCCGAATTCGCGGACGACTTCGGCGAGCCCTTGCGTACCGGGCGCGACCACGTCGCGCGCAACGAGGTCGGCGTCGATGATGTCGATGCCGTGGGCTGCGAAACGGTCGGCCACGGCCGTTTTGCCGGAGGCCACGCCGCCGGTCAATGCGATGGTGAACATGCGCGCATTGTAAGGGGATCCCACGTTTCACGATAAAGCCGGATGAACTCTGGAGTGTGGTTCCATCCGCATTGCCAGGTAGGCGCCCAAGCGAAATCTCGCCGGATTTGTACGCATTTGTGTCGAAAATGCTGGCGTACCTCGGCAATCCGGTGAATTCGGGCAAGAGATTGTGAATTCAGCGCGCCCGTAACACTTGTTTCTCCGGACCTGGCCCCGGTTGGTCGGTGGCTTGCATTGTTGCGGCGCAAAAATGTCGTTTGCTGACAACGTCAAAATTCGAAACAACTCGCTGATTTAAATGACTTATTTTCCATGTCATGTAAAGTGTGATCCACGTCACGTTAAATGCTCGGTCGGATAGGAATCGCGTCGCAAGACGCGCGTGGCGATCGGAAGACCACACTTCGCAGCACAGGAAAAGTCATGAAAATCGTCAATCGCGTTTCCACGTTGGTCGTCCTCGCCAGCGCATTCATCGCGAATCTCGCCAGCGCGGCAAGCCCGGCGCCGACCTACGCGCTTGCATTGGAGCGCGCGATTCTTGGCAACTGGTCCGCACCGGCCAACCTGGCGCCGGGTGTCGTTTGCCGCGTCAATATCCGCCAGCATCCGGGTGGCGACGTACTCGAAGCGAAGGTGGTCGGAGACTGCGCCAGCGACGAGCAGCTCAGCGAATCGCTGCAACTGGCGATCCTGCGCGCCAATCCCCTTCCATACTTCGGGTACGAGGCATCGTTCGTCCGCAATCTCACGGTCGATCTCACGGTCGGCAAGCCCAACGGCATGCTCACGACCCGCACGCTGCGCTGAGCCGGCTCAGCGGCAGTTGTTGATCTCGTCGCGCAGCGTGCGCGCGGCGAGTCGTGCGGCATCGGCGAAATCATCACCCGTACTCGCGTAAAGGATGGCACGTGAGGAGCTGATCAACAGTCCCGTGCCATCCGCCGTTTTACCGTTGCGTACGACGGCCTCGACATCGCCGCCTTGCGCACCGATACCCGGTACCAGCAAGGGCATGTCCCCAACCAGTCGGCGCACGGCTTTCAGTTCTGCCGGATAGGTCGCGCCGGTCACCAGCAGGCAGTTGCCGTTCGTGTTCCATTCGTCGGCGACCATCGCGGCGACGTGCTGGTAAAGCGGCCGACCAGCGACATCCAGGTCCTGCAAATCGCCTGCGCCGGGATTCGAGGTGCGGCAAAGGATCACGACACCTTTCTCATAGCGATCAAGATACGGCTGCACTGAATCCCGTCCGAGATACGGATTGACCGTGACCGCGTCGGCCGCGTAGCGCGCGAACGCTTCCTGCGCATAATGTTGTGCGGTGGAGCCGATGTCGCCGCGCTTCGCATCGAGGATGACCGGCACGCCGGGCTGGTGTCGGTGGATGTGGGCGATCAGGCGTTGCAATGCGTCTTCGGCGCCGATCGCGGCGAAATGCGCGATCTGTGGCTTGAAGCAGCAGACGAGTTCGGCGGTGGCATCGACGATGTCGCGGCAGAACTCGAATACCGCATCGTCCTTGTCACGAAGATGCGTCGGAAGGCGCGACGGCTCCGGATCCAGCCCGACGCAGACCAGCGAATCGCTGCGTTGCCAGGCCTGCTGCAGGGATTGCATGAAAGTGCTCATCGGAATCTCGGGTCGGTGCGAACGCTGGCAAACCACTCCTTCCTGGTGCGGGAAGGAGCGGTTGTGCTTTCTCAGGCAAGCTTCTTGTAGCGCAGGCGATGCGGCCTGGCGGCATCGTCACCGAGGCGGCGCTTCTTGTCTTCCTCGTACTCGCGGTAGTTGCCCTGGAAGAACT
>JBEBXZ010000337.1:0-3657 GCA_040391335.1 Dokdonella fugitiva
GTCGGCGATCGAACGCACGCCCGAGGAGTACTCGTAGACCATGCCATCCGGGCCTTCGAAATACAGGAAGCGCGCCGACGAGGTCGGATGCCGGCCCGGTCCGAAAACGACCGGGATGCCGCGTTCGCGCAGGAAATGGAAACTGCGCTGCACGTCGTCCGCGCTTTCGACCTGATGGTTGATGTGCTGGATGCCTGCCCGACTGCTGGGGAACAGCGCGATCTTGTGATGCACATCATCGATGCGCAGCAGTGGTGCGTCGCCGATGCGGTCACTGACCCGCGCATTGCAGACGGTGGTCCAGAACGCTTCGTCGCGCGGGGCGTCGGTCGTGCACAGGCCGACATGGCTGAATCCGGTGATGCCGGCATCGCGCTCGCCGTGATAGCGGCGCGAGCCCACCTGAGGCCGCCAGACCAGTTCGATGCGGTTGCCCGTCGGATCGCGGAATGCGATGTAGTCACGCACCTTGCGCTGGGCGGCTTCCTCGGCGCGACCGCGGACTACCGGGTGGCCAACGCGTTCCAGTTCGGCGCCCGCCGCGTCGAGTCCGGCCCGGTCGTCGACCTCGAAGGCGACCACCTGCTCGGCCGGATCGCCTTCGATATAACAAAGAGTGTGTTCGCGCTGGTCGGATCTGAAATACACCGCATCGCGGCTGCGCTCGCTGATCTCCAGCCCGAGGATCGTCGTTGCATAACGCGTTGCGCCCTCCAGGTCGCGCGTGCCGAGCCTGACGTAGCAGACATCGCGCAACGCGATCATGGGCTCGGCACCCCGCGCAAGGGGGCGCGTGGCGCCGACGCATTCGAGGAACCACTGAATTCGGGGATGCGGCAGTCGCTGCCCCAGGCACAGTACGAATCGGGCCGGTCGGCGAACTGGCGCGGCCGCGGCGGCGCCGAGGGGTCGACTGCCTGGCCTTCGGCGACGAAACCGTAGACGATTTCGTCAGGGCCGTTGAAAGAAAGGAATACCTGGCCGGAAGTCGGGCGACGCCCGGGGCCGTGCGCGATCGCCTGCGGCATCTCGCGCAGGCGGTAGAACTGCTGCATCACCTGGTTGATGCCTTCGACACCGAATTCGACCGCGAGCACGCCAGGCCGCGCCGCCGGATGCAGGGCGATCCGGTGGTGCGCGCCATCGAAACCGAGGTAGCAGGCGTCGCCGACCCAGTCTCCGATGCGCGCGCCGAACACGTCGGTCCACAATGCCTCGTCGGCAGCGACCGCCGTACTGCGCACGGCGATGGCCGCGAGCCCGGTGATGCCGGCATCGCGTGCCGGAAAGAAGCGCCAGGCCTGGTTCTGTGGGCGCACGACGAGTTCCACGCGCAGGCCGCCCGGCGTGATGAAGGACAGCAGCGCGCGCACGTTGCGGCGCGTCGCCAATGCCGGTTCGCGCTGCGCATCGATCCCGCGCGCCTGCAAGGCTTCGGCCGCAGCCTGCAATGCGGCTTCATCGCGCAATTCGAGGCCGATTGCCTGCTGGCGCTGGTCGCCGCGACTGTAGACGAGGCTGTACTGGCGCTCGTCGGAACGGAAGGCTGTTTCATCGTCGTTGCGCAGCGCGGCTTGCAGGCCGAGTTCCTGATCGGCGAAGCGCGTCGCCGCATCGAGATCGCGGGTACCCAGGATGACGTAGCGCAACTGTTCAATGGCAATCGACATGGCTGCAACCTGCTTTCGAGGAAGATGACCGGATGATGGACGCATCCCGCGCGACACGGCAGGGTCAGCCGAGCCGGCGCTCCACGATGCGGACGAATACGCTGGCGGCAACCGGCAACAGGCGGTCGTCGAAATTGAAGGTCGGGTGGTGGCACATCGCGCTGTCCATGCCGAGGAACAGGTATGCGCCCGGCCACCGTTCGAGCATGTACGAAAAATCGTCGGAGAACGGATAGGCACGCAGGTCGGTCTTCACGTTCCCGGCGCCGAGCACGTCGCCGATCGCCTCGGCGGCCAGCGCCGCCTGCGCGGGTGCATTGACGCATGGCGGGCACGAATGCGGGATCTCGAGCTTGATGCCGCAACCGGAGATCTGCGCGTGACCTTCGCACAGTGCGCGCAGGCGCTTGAGCAGTTCCTCGTGCACGTCCTTCGAGAGCGAGCGGATCGTGCCGCTGAGCGAAGCGGTGGATGGAATGATGTTGTGCGTGGTGCCGGCCTGCAGGCTGCCGACGTTGATCAGGGCTGCTTCCATCGGGTCGATGTGGCGGCCGACGATCGCGGAGATCTCCACGGCCAGCCGCGCGGCGACCTGCAACGGGTCGTTGGCCCGGTGCGGCGCGGCTGCATGGCCGCCGATGCCCTCGATGCCGATTTCGAACACGGCCAGCGACTGCAGGGTGGCGCCGCTGCGCACGCTGGCCTCGCCGCTCTTCAGCGCCGGCATGTTGTGGAACGCGTAGACCTCGTCGCAGGGAAAGCGCTCGAACAGGCCGTCCTCGATCATTTTTATCGCGCCGCGTCCGCCCTCTTCCGCCGGCTGGAAGATCAGCACCACGCGGCCACTGGCCGGCGGCTGCGCAACCAGGTGTTCGGCCGTGCCGAGCAAGGCCGACGTGTGGCCGTCATGGCCGCAGGTATGGGCCACGCCCGGACGCTGAGAGCGGAAGCTCAGGTCGTTGTGTTCGTCCATTGGCAGCGCATCCATGTCCGCGCGCAGGCCAATCGACATTCCCGGCTTGCCGCTGTCGATGACGGCGACCACACCGGTGTCGCCCAGGCCCGCATGCACCTGCAGGCCGAGCCCGGACAACACCTCGACCACCAATGCCGAGGTCCGCTCCTCCTCGAAACCGAGCTCCGGCCACGCATGGATGCGGTGTCGCCATTCGGTCATCCGCGGCGCAAGCGCCACAAGTGAAGCGGGTACGGTGGCCATGGACGCGTGAAACTCCCGACAGATGCGCAGTGGACCCCATGAGACCAGAGGGCATCGGAACTGTCAAACATAATTTCGATATTTATGCGACAAAACCGAAATTTTAGTGCATGATTCCCTGGCGGAAACTGACGGCATCTGAGGATAGCTCTTGGAATATCGAGAGAAGCAGCCGAGATGTCATTCAGATTCAATGGCAAGAATTTCGTAAATAAGCACGGAATCCATACGGACATCCCATGACCCAGCCAGCACTACAGCAGTCCCGGCCTGCATCGCCCGACATCCTCACCCATTACATCGGCGGCCAGCCGGTCACGTCCAGCCGGCCGCCATTCGCCAACATCAACCCGGCAACCGGCGAAGTGATCGGCCATGTCCACGAGGCCGATGCCGGCATCGTCGACCAGGCGGTACAGGCTGCGCGCGCCGCCCTGCACGGCCCCTGGGGAAAGTTCACCGATCCGCAGCGCGCCGCGATCCTGCGCAAGATCGCCGACGGCATCCGCGCCCGCTTCGACGAGTTCCTGGCTGCCGAAATCCGCGATACGGGAAAGCCGGTGACCCTCGCCAGCCATCTGGACATCCCGCGTGGCGCGGCGAATTTCGACGTGTTCGCCGACCAGGTCGCCAATCTCGCGACCGAGAGCTTCCGCAGCCCGACGCCGGATGGCCAGGGCGCGCTCAACTATGCCTTGCGCACGCCGCGCGGCGTGATCGCGGTGATCTGCCCGTGGAACCTGCCGCTGCTGCTGATGACCTGGAAGG